>JBIIMU010000059.1:0-9615 GCA_044337845.1 Pirellulales bacterium
TTCGGTCACGTCCTTGAGCACCCGCGTGCCGTCCTTGCAGACGGCGATCCCGGGCTCGCCGCCGGCCTGCTCGCCGCGGACGTAGACCTCGACGTTGATGTCGCCGAGCGGCGTCGGGTAGCGGCGTGGGATCTCGAGCCGATCGCCGTCGAACTCCCGCGGCACCACCGCGATCTGCTTGCGGGCGACGCTGTCGATCACCTCGATCGTGGCGCCCGAGCGGCGGATGCGATCGCGGAGCTCGGCCGAGAGGTAGCGGGCCACCTTCTCTCCGGTGACGAGGTTTTTCGTCGCCTCGAGCAGCGGCCCGACGATCACCCGGGTACCGCCGGTCACCATCCGGCTCTTCACGGCCCGCACCTCGTACTCGCGTTCGCCGCGGATGAGCCGGAGTTCCCGCAGGCCCGCCGGGCCGCCCGACACCATCCGCAGCTCCTCGCCGAGGCTCCAGAAGGAGAGCAGCCCGATGCCGAACTCGCCGTGCACGCCCCGCCGCTGGGCGGCGTCGAGGTGCCGCTTCATCGAGTCGCAGAGATGGGTGGCGATCCGCTCGAAGTCGGGCTCGCCCGACGGATCGACCGCCACACCACGGCCGTCGTCGGCCACCTCCAGGTAGGTCTTCCCGGCCGCGCGGCGGCGGGAGATCCGCACATGCGTGGCCCCCGCGTCGATCGCGTTCTCCGTGAACTCGCAGATCGCCTTGAGCGGATGCGTCTGCGAGTGGGCGATGATCGTGATCGCGTTCCACTGGTCGCCGATCCGGAGCGTGCCGGTGGCGGAGGTCTTCGTGCTCATGCGACCGGCGCGCCTTTCTGCTTCCTGCCGAGGCCGGGGGCCCGCTGCCGACGGCGGCGCACACCCCTCGCCAGGCAGCGTAGCCGCGTCGGCAGGGCGGCAGAAGTTCACGCGACGGCGCCCGGGTGAAACCGGGCGACCATCGCCGCGGCGCCGACTGCCCGGCCGATTCGTCCCTCCGGGCGCCCGATTCGTCCCTTTTCGGCCATCCAGGCCGCCGAGGCGATCACGGCTTGCTACGCTGCCCGTCCTTCGGTTCGTCCCTCCGCGTGGGTTTCGAAGCCCACGCACCCTACCACCTCACGGATGCCCTTCGATGTTCAGGTCGTGTCTCGCCGGTTCGCGTGTCATCCTCGTCGCCTCGCTCGCCCTCGCCGTGTCGTCGGCCGCCAAGGCGGCGCCGCCCCCGATCGTCTGGGGCTCGGCCCAGACCGTGAGCGGCGACAGCGACGTGAGCACGATCGGGGCGCTCGTCTACGCGTTCACGTTCGGCGGTACGGCCGCCCCGCCGTCGGCGACGGTCAATGGCGTGACGTTCTCGCCCTTCAGGATTCCCGGTGGCATCGTCACGTCCACCACGGTTGGCAGCGTCTCGCTCTCCGAGAGCCCCGGCAACCTCTTCGGGAGCAACGCGTTGGGCTCCTCGTCCGCACCGTTTTCCGCCCTCAGCACCGACTACAAGGCGATCCTCGGGTCGGGGGCCTACGCCGACATGCCTGCGAACATCACGGTCTCGCTCGGCGGCCTGACGGCGGGCCAGGATTACCTCGTCCAGTGGTGGACGAACAACGCCTCGAACGCCCCGATCTTCGGCGCCGGGTTCACGAACACGACGGCCACCGCCATCAACTCGGTGACGCTCGATGCCAACACGACCAACACGGTCGGCGGACTCGGCCAGTTCGCCATCGGCACGTTCACCGCGTCCGGGACGACGCAGGCGTTTCTGCTTTCGGAGCCGGGCGGTGACTTCAATCCGCTGATCAACGCCCTCCAGGTGCGGGCGGTGCCGGAGCCGTCCCTCACGCTGCTGGGATGCGCCGTGGCCGCGGCCGGCGGCCTGGCGCTCCGCCGCCGGTCACGCCCGGCCGCCGGCCGCTGATCCGCCGCGATCGAGCTCGCGATACAGGGCCTCGTGGGCGGCCGCCATGGCCGCCGACGAGTGCCTCGATCGGGCGAGGGAATGGCCGTGCCGGCCGAGGCGGCCGGCCATGTCCTCGTCGGCGAGCAGCGTGCCGATCGCGCGAGCCAGCTCGGCGGGATCGCCCGGCGCATGGAGCAGCCCCGCTCGTTCGCCGTCGAGCAGTTCGGGAAACGCCCCGTGGTTCGAGGCCACGACCGGCACACCGGCGGCCAGCGCCTCGATCGCGGAGAGGCCCTTGGCCTCCGGCCGCGGCGTCGGCAGGGCGAACACGTCGACCGAGTTCAGGAGTTCGAACTTCTTCGCGCGGTCGATCTGTCCGAGCCAGCGGAAACGATCCTCCACACCGAGGTCGCGGGCAACCGCGTGGCACGACGCCAGATAGTCCCGCTCGGTCTCCACCGTCGCCCCCGCAGCGATCAGCTCGACGTCGTGCCGCGCGGCCAGCGTCGGCAGCGCCCGCACGAGCTGGTCGAGCCCCTTCTCCGGACACCCGCGGGCGAGGAAGCCGATCACGAGCCGGCCCCCGCGAGCCCGTCGCCGCGCGGCGAGATCGGGGGGCGACTCCGGATACGCGGCGAGATCGACGCCGTGCGGAATCACGGCGACCCGCTCCGGCGGCACGGCGAGCCGCTGCCCCATGGCCGCGGCGAACGCCCGATTGAAGGCCACGAACCGGTCGACGTCGGCCGCCCGCTCGCGGAGCAGGCTGTCGATTCGCCCGCGGTGCGGCTCCGGGATCGCGTCGAGAAACACGTCTTCGCCCGACAGGCTGCACACGATCGCCGCGCCGGTCGCCTCGCGGATCGCTCGGGCGAGGCCGATGAGCAGGGCGTTGGAGAGGTGCACCACGTCGGGCCGCACGTCGCCCGCGAGCCACCGGGCGAGCTTCGCCACCTCCTTCCGCTGCCGGCCGCGCTCCCCCTCGAGCGTGGAGGCGGTGAGCGGCCCCAGGTCGGCGGCCCGGGCGCCGCCAGTGCGGCTCGACAGCCATTCCAGGAGCGGCCGCGCGTCGAGCGGGGCGTCGAGGAACGCCGGCGTGTGGCGGAACAGCGGCACGTGCTCCTGCAGCCAGACGTTCACGCCCCCCATCACCACCTTCGCCTCGGCGACGTTGTCCTCATCGGTCGTGGTGGGCACGTAGGCCGGCACGAGCAGGGCGTCGCAGCCGCGGCCGCGGAGCGCCCTGACGAGCGCATTGTCGTGGAGGCACGTGCCGCAGATCCGGCCCCCTGCCCCGGCGGTGATGTGGACGATCTTCACGCGCCGCGGCCTTCGAGGTGCACGAGCACCAGCGCCAGGTCCGCCGGCGTGATCCCGCTCACGCGGCCGGCCTGGCCGAGCGTTCGCGGCCGGATCCTCGCCAGCTGCTCGCGGGCCTCGGCGCGGAGGTGCCGAATCGACCCGTAGTCGAAGCCCTCGGGGATCGGCCGGCTCGCGTGCTTCCGCTGCCGCTCGATCCGTTCGCGGTCGAGGGCCACGTAGCCGGCATAGCGGATGTCGTTCTCGATCTGTACGGCGGCCTCCCGCGAGACGGCCGCCAAAGCGGGCGCCGCCGCCACCGCGTCGGCCCAGGAGAACTCCGGCCGCTTGAGCAGGTCGGCAAGCGACGTGCCCTGCACGCGGGTGGCCGCGAGCGCCGCCAGCGTGGCCTCGATCTCGGCCGTCTTGGCGGCCAGCCGCCCGATGCGGTGCGGCTCGGCGAGCCCGTGCCGCCCGGCCACCGGCGTGAGCCGGCGGTCGGCGTTGTCGTGGCGGAGGGCCAGCCGATGCTCGGCCCGGCTCGTGAACATCCGATAGGGCTCGTCCACGCCGCGGGTCACGAGGTCGTCGATCAGCACGCCGATGTAGGAATCCTCGCGCTCGAGCACGAGCGGCTCGCGGCCGGCGGCGGCGAGCGCCGCGTTGGCCCCGGCCACGAGGCCCTGCGCCGCGGCCTCCTCGTAGCCGGTGGTGCCGTTGATCTGGCCTGCGAAGAAGAGCCCCGCCACCCGCTTGCTGCCCAGCGTGGGGACGAGCTGATCGGGCGGGCAGTAGTCGTATTCCACCGCGTAGCCGTAGCGCATGATCACGGCCCGCTCGAGCCCCGGCACCAGCCGCACCATCCGATCCTGCACGTCACGGGGCAGGCTCGTGGAGATGCCGTTGACGTAGATCTCCCGCGTGTGCCGCCCCTCGGGCTCGAGAAACAGCTGGTGGCTCTCCCGGTCGGCGAAGCGAACGACCTTGTCTTCGATGCTCGGGCAGTACCGCGGACCCCGCGACTCGATCTGGCCGGTGAACATCGGCGCCCGCTGGAGGTTGGCCCGGATCAGCTCGTGGATCTCGGGCGTGGTCCGCGTGATCCAGCAGACCATCTGCTCCTGGTCGATCCGCTCCGTGAGAAACGAGAACGGCTGCGGATCGGCGTCGCCCGGCTGCTCGTCGAGGCCCGCGAAGTCGATACCCGTGGCCGACAGCCGGCAGGGCGTGCCCGTCTTGAAGCGGTCGACCACGAACCCGAGCCGGCCGAGCGCGGCGGAGATGCCCGACGTGGTGCCCTCCCCCGCCCGGCCCCCGGTCGTCCGCGCTTCGCCGGTGTGCATCACCGCCTGGAGAAAGGTGCCCGTGGTGAGCACGACGGCCGCCGCGCGATACTCGGCATCACCCCGCACCCGCACGCCCGTGATCCGCCAGGCCGGCGCCGCCGCGCCATCGCCGCCGAGCGGTTCGACGACGAGGTCCTCGACCGTCTCCTGCCGAAGATCGAGATTCGGCGTCTCCTCGACGATCCGCTTGGCCTCCATCTGGTAGAGCCGCTTGTCGGCCTGCGCCCGCGGCCCGTGCATCGCCGGGCCCTTCGAGCGATTGAGCACGCGGAACTGGATACCGGTGGCGTCGATCGCCCGGCCCATCACCCCGCCGAGGGCGTCGACCTCGCGAACGAGCTGCGCCTTGCCCACGCCCCCGATCGCCGGATTGCAGCTCATCTGGCCCACGGTGTCGCAGTTGGCCGTGAGCAGGGCCGTGCGGGCGCCGAGCCGGGCCGCCGCGCACGCCGCCTCCACCCCGGCGTGACCGGCGCCGATCACGAGCACGTCGTAGTCGTAGATGCAGCCCATGCTGCGAGTGTAGCAACGGGCCGACGGCGGACCTTCGCGTTGGCGAGGGGCTGCCCGTGCCCGTCGCTCAGTTCGGGCCCGCATGGGACAGTGAACGCCGACCGGCCGTGAGGCCGCAGGCGAACCACGCACGGCAACGATACGATATGTCGCTGTGGATCTTGTGGCATTCATTACGAACTGGCAATCGCGGTGGGTGGGCATGCGCGTCCTCGCTCGTTCCATGCTGCTGATGATTGTCGCCGTCGTTGCCGCAATTCCCAGCGGGCAGGCTGCCGATTCCGATGCGGCCGCGCGGTCGTTCCTCGTGGGCGATGCCCGCGTCGACGTCCTGGCGCGTGAGTTCGCCGCGCCGCGGAGCGACGCGGCGGCCCGGCGGCCGACGATCGCGTTCGTGAGCGTGCACGACGATGAAGACACGGCCGTCGAGGCGGCGGGCGACGTGCTTCGCGAGGTCGGCGGGCGGCTCCTCGAACTCCGGCACACCGGGGCCCGCGAAATCGGCTTTCGCCTCGGCGGCGTCGGGCACCGCGTCGACCCCAACCGGATCTTCACGCCGGCCGGCCGCCGGGCCACGCTCGAAGCGCTCTCCACGTGGTCGCAGCCCGCCGACGACGTGGTCGCCGCCTTCGCCGACGAGCTGCTCTCGACCCTAGGCATCGACGACGTGGACGTCGTCGTCGCCCTCCACAACAACACGCCCGACCGCTACACGGCGGCGAACTACCTCCCGGGGGGCACGCTCGCCGCCGACGCCGCGGAGGTGCATCTCCAACCGGGGGGCGATCCCGACGACTTTTTCTTCGTCACCGACCGCGGCATGTTCACGGCCCTCGCGGACCGGGGCCACGCCGCGATTCTCCAGAACGAGGCCACCGTGGCCGACGACGGGTCGCTCTCGGTCTGGTGCGGACGGATGGGCATTCCGTATGTCAACGTCGAAGCCGAGCACGGCCACCGCACGCAGCAGGCTGCGATGCTCCGCGACCTCGTGGCGGTGCTCGCGGACGCGACGCCCCGGCGGTCGCCGCGGATCGCGCCGGAGCCGCCGCGGGGCTGCGAACTCATCGACCTGAAGACCATCGATCCCACGTTCGTGATCGACAACCGCTACGCCACGACCGACAACGTGACCGGCATCCGTCTCTACCCGGAGGCCACGATCTACCTGGAGCGATCGGCCGCCGAGCGGCTGGCCAGGGTCCAGGGGGCGCTGCGCACGCGGGGCCTGGGGCTCAAGGTGTTCGACGGCTACCGACCCCATGCCGTGCAGCGGGCGCTCTGGAAGGCGAAGCCCGACGCCCGCTACGTGGCCGATCCCGCCAAGGGCTCGCGGCACAACCGCGGCTCGGCCGTGGACGTGACGCTCGTCGACGAGAGCGGCCGCGAGCTGCCGATGCCGTCGGCCTTCGACGAGTTCGGCGAGCGGTCGCACCTCGACTTCATGGACGCCCCCGACGAGCAGCTGACCAATCGCGAGACGCTCCAGAAGGCGATGCAGGCCGAGGGCTTCCTGCCGCTGGCGACCGAGTGGTGGCACTTCGACGCGCCGGGCTGGCGGGCGTTTCCGGTGATGGATGCGAATCCGTACCGGCAGCCGCTGTTTCCCGACGCCAACCCGGGTGAGGCCGCCCCGTGACTCCCACGCGATTGGCGGTCGCCCTCGCGGCGCTGCTGGCGGCGGACATGACGCTGCGAGCCGACGAGCTCGTGAGCATTCCCGGCTGCACGCTCGTGGCCGTCGACTGGGCCGACGGCGACAGCTTCCGGATCCGCACGCCGGCGGGCGAGGAGCACACGCTGCGTCTCTACGGCGTCGACTGCCTCGAGCATCACGTCAACGGCGAGACCGACGCCCGCCGCCTGCGGACCCAGCGGCGGTACTTCGGGATCGCGGAGGTGAGGGCCGACGCCGCCGCCTCGATCGAGTTCGCCAAGCGGCTGGCGGCCGAGGCCAGCGCCGAGACCCGCCGCCTGCTCGCCAGGCCCTTCACGGTGCACACGAGCTTCGCCGACGGCCGCGGCGACGGCCGCTTCAAGCGGATCTACGCGTTCGTGACCGACGCGACGGGCCAGGATCTCGCGGAGCGTCTCGTCTCGAAGGGGCTGGCCCGCGCCTTCGGCGTGGCGCGGAGCACGCCCGCGGCGGAATCGGGCGACGAGTACCGTGAGCGGCTCGCCGACCTCGAGCTCCAGGCGGCGAAGCGGGGTCTGGGCATCTGGGCCCACACCGACTGGGACCGGCTGCCGGTCGAGCGGCGGCACGAGCGGCTCGAGGAATTGGAGTTGAAGCAGGCGATCGACGGCGCCGCCCCGCCCCCCGAGGGGTTCACGCTCGACCCGAACACGGCCTCGCGGGGCGACCTGATGCGACTGCCGGGCGTGGGCGAGGCGCTCGCCAACCGGATCATCGAGGGGCGGCCTTACAAGCGGGTCGTCGATCTCCTGGAGGTCGACGGCATCGGCCCGGCGAAGTTTCGCGCGCTCAAGGGCATGCTGCGGATCGACGCGCCGGCGCCGTGACGCCCCGAAGCCACAACCGAGCCGGCCGCAGTCCGCATCGCTCACGCGATGGCGGCTTTCTCGAGACCGAACTCACGCGATCGCGGCTTCCTCGAGACCGAACTCACGCGATGGCGGCTTCCTCGAGACCGAACTCAGCGAGGGGCTGCCCGTGGCCGAGAGCCGGCGTCGCTGGTCGAGCGCAGCCAGGATGGCGAAGCGAGAGCAGCGTCGAGTGAGCCGAGGCCACGATGGCCGAGGCGAACGTCCGGCGACGGGCACGGGCAGCCCCGAGCCACGCGAACGCACTGGGCAGTCCGCATCGCTCACGCGATTGGGGCTTCCTGAGAACCGCGGCCGGCTCAGCGGTGTCCGTCAGGCCGCCGCCCGCTGCCGGGGTGGCGCGAGCTTGAACAGCGCGAAGAGCTCGTCGGCCGACAGCCCCGATGACGTCGGTTCACCGGCCTGCGAGAGGATCGTTTCCGATAGGTCGCGCTTCTTCCGCAGCACCTCGTCGATCCGTTCCTCGATCGTGTCCACCGACAGGAACCGCGTCACCGTGACCGCGCCGGCGGCGCCGATCCGGTGGGCGCGGTTGATCGCCTGGTCCTCGATCGCCGGGTTCCACCAGCGGTCGAACAGGAACACGTACTGCGAGAACTGGAGGTTGAGGCCGACTGCCCCGGCGCCATACGAGAGCAGGAGCACCGAGTGCTTCGGGTCGTGCTTGAAGCGGCGAATCGCCTCGTCGCGGGCCGCGGTGGACATGCCGCCGTGGTACTGCAGCGCCCCGAATCGGCCGAGCGCGCCCTCCAGCCGGCCGAGCGTCTCCACCCACTGGCTGAAGACCAACGCCTTGCGGCCGCTGGCCTGCACCTCCTCGAGCTCGGCCGCGAGGCAGTCGAGCTTCGCGCTCTCGCCCGTGGCCGTGTCGAAGTTGCAGATCTGCTTCAGCCGGAGCACGAGTTCGAAGACGTGCTGGATCGTCGCCTCGCGGCCCATGTCGGCGAGCCGCAGCACGCCCTCCTCCTCGGCGCGGCGGTAGGTCTCCCGCTGCTCGGCCCCGAGCTCGATCCGCTCGTCGCGGTTGAGCCGGGGCGGCATGTCCTTGAGCACCTTGTCCTTCGTGCGGCGCAGGATGTGGTCGCCCACCGCGGCGCCCATCGCCTTGGGGGCCATCCGCTCGTTGAGCTGGCCCGGCGCCACGAACTCGAAGAGGCCCACGAGGTCATCGGCGCCGTTCTCGATCGGGGTACCCGTCAGGGCCCACGACCGGCGTCGGTCGAGCACGCGGACCGCCTGGTTGGTCTGGCTGGAGCGGTTCTTGATCCGCTGGGCCTCGTCGAGGCAGACGAGGTCGAACGACAGCCCGAGTTCGGCCACGAGGTCGCGGTCGCGGACGAGCACCTCGTAGTTGGCGAGCTTCACCGGCACGTCGGGCAGGCTCCACTGCCAGCGACGGCGGGACTGGTCGCCCTCGATCACCGCCACGACGAGTTCCGGCGCCCAGTCGGCCAGTTCGCGGGCCCAGTTGGAGACGAGCCCCTTCGGGCAGACCACGAGCACGCGGCGGGCCTCCCCGCTCCGCACGAGCAGCCGGATCGACGAGATCGCCTGCATCGACTTGCCGAGGCCCATCTCGTCGGCGAGCACGGCCGAGTGCCGCGGCACGAGAAACGCCATGCCGTCGAGCTGGAAGGGAAACGGCTGCCGCGGGAACTCGAGCTTGCCCGCCTGCAGCATCGCCTCGAGATCGGGCTGCAGGAGATAGAAGAACCGCTCCGAGAGCTTCACGACGTCGCGGGGGGGCGCGATCCGCGTCCGCCGCGGCGGCGCGACGGCCGGTGCCTCGGCCGCGGCGGCGATCGCAGGCTCGGCACGCCGTGCGGCCACCGGCGGGGCCGCGGCGGGGGTGGGTGGCGCGGCCGCGGGCGTGAAGAAGCAGCTGGTGACCCGTGGCCGGGCGAACGCCAGCTCGAGCCGCATCACCGGCGGCGGCGCCGCCGCCACCGGCAGCCGCAGCGCGGGGGGCATCGGGATCACCGGATCCCCCCAGGGCCGCACCGCCGCCGGCCG
>JBIIMU010000060.1:0-9581 GCA_044337845.1 Pirellulales bacterium
GAGCCCGCGGCGGACCGCGCCGGCCAGCCGCTCCCCGCGGAGCCCCGCCGCGGCCGCGAACGCCTCGAGGAACTCGCCGACCCGGAGCCCCGGCCACGCGGGCATCCTGTCGGGCACGTAGCCGATCGCGCGGCGCACGGCCGCGGGCTCCCCGCGGACCGACCGGCCGTCCACGAGGATGTCGCCGGCGTGCAGCGGCAGGGCGGTCGCGACGGCCGCCAGCAGCGAACTCTTGCCGGCCCCGGACCGGCCGACCATGGCCACCGCCTGCCCGTGGCCGACGGCGAACGAGAGCGACTCGACGACCACCCTTCCGGACCGCTCGACGGTGGCACGTTCGCAGCGGATCATCCGCGTGGCCGCGTCAGGCGGGAGATGAACCGCCCGCGAGACGCGCCTCCGTCATCGCGATTGAGACGAGCAGCCCCTTGGCCTTGCTGAGCGTCTCCTCGTACTCCAGCTCGGGCACGCTGTCGGCCACGATGCCGGCCCCCGACTGCACGTGGGCCCGGCCGCCGGCGATCACGACCGTGCGGAGCGCGATGCAGGTGTCCATCGCCCCGTTGAAGTCGACGTAGCCGACCGCGCCGGCATAGGGGCCCCGCCGCACCGGCTCCAGTTCGTCGATGATCTGCATGGCCCGGATCTTGGGCGCCCCCGACACCGTCCCCGCGGGCAGGCAGGCCCGCAGGGCGTCGAAGGCGGAGAGCCCGTCGGCAAGCCTGCCCGTCACGTTGCTCGTGATGTGCATCACGTGGCTGTACCGCTCGATCACCATCACGTCGGAGAGCGACACCGACCCGAGGGCCGCCACCCGGCCCACGTCGTTGCGGCCCAGGTCGATCAGCATCACGTGCTCGGCCCGCTCCTTGGGGTCGGCCAGCAGATCCTCCGCGAGCGCCCGATCCTCTTCCGCCGTGGCCCCGCGCCGCCGCGTTCCGGCCAGGGGCCTGACCGTCACCGTGCCGTCCACGCAGCGGACCATGATCTCCGGCGAACTTCCGACCAGCGTGCAGTCGGGGGTTCGCAGGAAAAACATGAACGGGCTCGGATTGACCACGCGGAGGGTGCGGTAGAGCTCGATCGGGGCCGCCCGGAACGGCAGGTCGATCCGGCGGCTGAGCACCACCTGGAAGATGTCGCCCGCGCGGATGTACTCGATCGCCCGGTCGACGGCGGCGAGGAAATCCGCGCGCGAAAACGTGCTCGTCGCGGTGCCGTCGTCGAGGCAGGCAGGCTCCCGTCGCGGCCCGATGTCGGCGGCCGGCGGCCAGTCGTGCGGCGCCGACAGCCTGGCGATCGTGGCGTCGATGCGGCTGCAGGCGGCTGCGTGGGCCGCGTCGATCGCGGCGGGGCCGGCGTCGCCCACGTCGGCGAGCACGACCACGTCGATCGCCTTGGTGACGTTGTCGAACACGATCATGTGGTCGTAGAAGCCGAACGACAGGTCGGGCAGGCCGCGGTCGTCGGCGGGCGCGTCGGGCAGCCGCTCGACGTACCGCACCGTGTCGTAGCCGGCATAGCCCACGACACCGCTGGTGAACGGGGGCAGGTCGGGCAGGCGGGCGGTGTGAAACGCCGCCATCCGTTGCTCGAGTTCCCGAAGCGGGTCATCGCAGGTGAACGACTCGTGCCGCCCTTCACCCGTCACCGTGACGGCCGTGCCCCGGGCCTCGAAGCGGAGGAACGGATCCGCGGCGAGGAAGCTGTAGCGGCCCACCTTCTCGCCGCCCACCACGCTCTCGAACAGGCAGGCCACCGCCCCGGAGTCGATCTTGGCGAACGCGGAGAGGGGGGTGAGGCCGTCCGCGAACAGCCTCCGGTAGACCGGCACGAGCCGCCGGCCCCCGGTGGCCGACGCGGGCAGCGACCGCGCGAGTTCGCCGAAACGGGACCTGTCCGGGAGGTGGGGCATCGGATGGGCGAGTGCGGCCGTCTGGGCTGGAAGCCAGAGACTACCCCCGCCACCGGATGCCAACAACACGCCATGTCCGCGATCCGAGGGCGACCGCGGCCGGGCCGTCCGCTATCATTCCACGACCAGAACGGAGGATGCCGAGCGTGAAGTGCCAGCAGTGCGAAAAGCCGGCGGTGTTCCACATCACCGAACTGGAATCGGGGGACGTTCGCGAGGTGCACCTCTGCGAGGATCATGCCCGCGCCTACCTCAACCAGGCGGAACCCGTCGAGGAGGGCGGAGGCCCCGCCGCGGCCGGCGGCGGGCAGCTCGCGGTCGGCCAGACCGCGGACGACCTCGCGCTCCTCGACAAGAAGGCCTGCCCGATGTGCGGCATCACGTTCTTCGAGTTCCGCAACCAGGGCCGGCTCGGATGCGCCCACGACTACGTCCATTTCGAGAAGGAGCTCGAGCCGCTGATCGCCAACATCCACGGATCCACGCAGCATCGCGGCCGACGCCCGGCTCGAGACACCGGCGCGGAGCCGCCGCTGCCGGAGGCGACCGACGAGCTGACGGTGGTGATCGGCCTGCGACGCAGCATGCAGGAGGCGATCGCCTGCGAAGACTACGAGAAGGCCCGCGAGGATCGGGATGCGATCCGCGGCATCGAAGACCGCTGGCTGCGGGACCGCGGCGTCCCTTCTCCTCCACGGCGGCCGGACGGGGCGAACGATGAAACTTGAGCAGTTGGCCGACGCGGTCGGCGAGTGGCTCCGCGGCACGGGTCCGGAGTCCGACATCGTGATGAGCAGTCGCGTGAGGCTCGCCCGGAACGTCGCCCACTATCCCTTCGTGAGCCGGATGTCCGAGCAGGATCGGGCCGAGGTGGAGCGATTCCTCCGGGAGCGGATCGCGTCGTCGTCGGTCGGCAGCGAGCTCGAATACATCGACGTGGGCGGCCTCGAGGAGATCGACCGGCAGTTCCTGGTGGAGCGGCAGCTGATCAGCCGCGAGCACGCCGAGGCGCAGGGCGCCCGGGGCGTGGCGATCGACGGCCGCGAGCAGGTCAGCCTGATGATCAACGAGGAGGACCACCTCCGCATCCAGTGCATGCACAGCGGCCTGGATCTGCGGGGCGCCTGGGACCAGATCCGCGGCGTGGACGACCAGATCGGGCGGGTCGTGCCCTACGCCTTCCAGCCCCGCTGGGGCTACCTCACGGCCTGCCCCACCAACGTCGGCACCGGCATCCGCGTGAGCGTGATGCTCCACCTGCCGGCGCTGGTGATCACCCGGCAGATCGACAAGGTGTTCCGCAGCCTGCACAAGATCTCGCTGGCCGTCCGCGGCCTCTACGGCGAGGGGTCGCAGGCGATGGGCGACTTCTACCAGATCTCGAACCAGACGACCCTCGGCAAGACCGAGGAGGAACTCGTCGAGCAGGTGGGGGACGTGGTTCCGGTGCTGATCGACTACGAACGCCGCGCCCGCGAGTTTCTCGTCCGCGAGACCCAGCAGAACGTCCACGACCAGGTGAGCCGCGCCTTCGGCATCCTGCGGACCGCGCAGACGATCACCGCCGAGGAGACCATGCAGCTGCTCTCCCGCGTCCGGATGGGCGTGCTGCTGGGGCTGATCGGCGACGTGAACATCGCCGACATCAACTCCCTGCTGATCCGCACGCAGCCGGCCCACCTGCAGAAGCTGCGGGGCCTGGAGCTCGACACGAAAGACCGCAACATCGAGCGGGCCCGCTATCTCCGCCGCCACTTCGAGGGCGGCACGCCGCAGAACTGAGCCGCGGTCACTGCACCGCGAGCTTGCGGCGGAGCGCGGCGACGACGTGCCGGGGCACGAACCGCGACAGGGCGTCGTCGTCGGCGAGCGGCGTGATCTGCTTGAGCAGCGACGACGAGATGTGCGAGTAGGCCGCGTCGGCCATCAGGAACACCGTCTCCACGGCCGGATCGAGCTTGCGGTTCGCCAGGGTCATGGTGAACTCGGCCTCGATGTCGGTCAGCGAGCGGACCCCGCGCAGGAGCACGTGGGCCCCCTGCTCCCGCACGAAGGCCACCGACAGTCCGCTGAATCGTTCGACCCTCACGTTGCCGAGCCCGGCGACGGCCGCCTTGACGAGGTCGACACGCTCCTCGAGCGAGAACAGGGGATGCTTGTCGGGGTTGATGCCGACGCCCACCACGATGGCGTCGAAAATCCGGCTCGCCCGACCGATGACGTCGAGGTGCCCCAGCGTGACCGGATCGAACGACCCGGTGTACACGGCGACTCGTCCCCCAGGCTGGCTCACGGCTGCTGCTCCGCTCTCCGGCGACCATCGGCAGGCGGTCCGCCCGCTCCAGCCGCGCGGCGACTCCCGCGGATCGCGGAGGTATGGTATGGAATTGCGGCCTGTTGAAACATCCCCACGAATCCCCGGGACGCCCCGCACGTGCTGTCGCTCGCCGGCCTGATCGTTTCGGGCATCGTCGTGATCCTGTTCCTCGCCGACCTGGTGGCCGCATTCCCTTTCCAGCGGGTCAGCGTGGCGGCCGACATCGGATTCATCCTCGCCGGGATGATCGTGGCCTACCTGAGCTGGCAGATCGGATCGCGGTCGAAGGGCTGACGGGCCTCCCTCAGGCCGCCCGCAGCACCGAGCGGGCGATCGGCTGGTGGCCGCCGCCGGCGATCAGGCCCGGCACGTCCGCGAGCGCGGCCACGCTCACCGCCCCCCGCTGCCGCTCGTGCGTGGCCCACGCGATCCAGCGCTGCAGCCGCGGCGGCACGACCGCCGCCGGCGACGCGCCCGCCGTCGTGGCGTCGCTCCGCAGCACCTGGAGTCCGCCCGGCCGGACCGTCGGGGCACCGCCGAGGCCGAGCCAGCCGAACAGGCCCCCGGATCGCGGCGGCGTGACGAGCACCTCCCACAGTCCCCAGACCACGTTCCGGCACGCCCACCCGCGGGGCGCCGGCCGCCGACAGCCCCGACCCTCATCGGCGAAGGCATCGACGAGCGCCACCGAGATGCCGTGCTCCGCCAGCAGCACGCGGTGCTCGATCGGCGTCGGACCGCGGAGCACCACCGTGGCGAGAGCCGGCACGAGATCCCGCGCCCGCGCGACGAGGTCGCGCAGCCGCCGCCGCGACCCGCAGGCCGCCGGCGGGATGTCGACGGCGACGTGCACGGCCTCCAGCGGGGCCGCCAGGTCGTCGGCGCCGACCAGCCACGTCACCGGCACTCCCAGCGTGGTCGCCGTCTCGAGCCACGCGGCCTGCCGGCCTGCCGGCTGCCGTGGAGCCGCGGCGCAGATCACCAAGGTCGATGGTCTCGATCGGATCATGCCCCCTCCCCGGCCGCTGCCCAGTCTCATGCGGACTGCCAAAGGCTATCGACCTGTCGCACGGGCCCACTCCACCACAGGCCGCCGGTGGTCAGCCGCGGGGCGCCGGGGGAACCTGGGCGGCGTCGGTGGCAGCTGCCGATCGCGGTGAGTCTGCGGCCGCGTCCACGCGGTGGATGATCGCGTCGACGAGGGCGTCGGCGGTCGCCTGCCCGGCTTCGGCCGCGGCCCGGAGGCCCAGCGGCTCGAGGGCCGCCGACGTCACCGGGCTGATGGTCGCGATCCGCCAGCCGCGGAGCCGGTCGCCGAACAGCCGCGCGGCGGCCGCCGCGATCGACGGGCTCGTGAGCACGATCCAGTCCACCGGCACCCGCGCGACCGCCGCCTCCTCGTCGGGATCGAGCGACTCCCGCGGCTCCGTCCGGTAGGCGACCACCTCGTCGACGTGATGTCCGCCGGACTCGAGCCCGAGACGGAGTTCCGCGCGGCCCTGCGCGGCCCGCACGAGCAGAAACCGGCCCCGCCGGCAGGTGGCGGCCAGTTCGGCGGCCAGCTCCTCCGACCGCGCCAGCGCCGGGGTGAGGTCGCAGCGATACCCGGCCGCTTCGAGCTGCCGACGGGTGGCGGGGCCGATCGCGGCCAGCCGCGCGGTGCCCAGGGCCCGGCCGTCGAGCCGCAGGGCCTCGAGCCGGCGCAGGAAGCCGCGCACGCCGTTGGCGGAGGCGAACACGATCCAGTCGTAGGTCGAGGCCGCGCGGATCGAGGCATCGAGCGGCTGCCACGACGGCGGGTCGGTGATCTCCACGAGCGGCACGTGGAGCGGCCGCCCCCCCGCCGCGCGGATGGCGGCGACGAGGTCTCCCTCCTGGCCCGCGGGCCGCGTGACCAGCACCACGCGACCGGCCAGCGGACCGCTCGCCGCCGGCGACACGCCCACGATCACCACCGCGGGAGACCGCCACCCGCAGCGCACCGCGTCGGCACCACAGGCGCCGAGGGTCGTGGCGGCGATCTGCTCGTCGGGCCAGCCGCACCGGCTGACGACGGTCACCGGCGTGGCCGGGGAACGGCCCGCAGCCATCAGGTCGTGCGACCACCGGGCGGCCTGCTCGACGCCCATGTAGACGGCGAGGGTTCCCGGCAGCGTCGCGAGCGCCGGGTAGTCGACCGAGGAATCCTTGCCGTCGGCCTCACGACCGGTGAGCAGGCTCACGTTGGAGGCATCCGTTCGGCTGGTGAGCGACGCCCCCGCGGCCGCCGCCGCCGCCAGCGCCGCCGTCACCCCCGGCACGATCTCCACCGCAACTCCGGCGCGCCGCACCGGCTCGACCTCTTCGGCGAGCCGACCGAAGATCGCGGGATCGCCCCCCTTGAGCCGCACGACGCGGGCCCCCTCCAAGGCCAGCCGCGCCAGCAGCTGGCCGGTGGCCGACCCCGGATCGTCGGCGTCGTGACGGGCCCGCTCGACCGGAATCCGTCGCGCCTCGGCTCGAGCCGCGTCGAGCAGCCGGGGCGGAACCAGCGCGTCGTGCACGATCACGTCGGCGGCGCGGAGGGCCTCCGCGGCGCGGATGGTGAGCAGGTCGGGGGCACCGGGACCGGCCCCGACAAAACAGACCCGGCCCGACGGCAGCGTGCGACGATCGTCCATGGCACCGCAGGATATCCGGTGGGCCGTCCTCGGTGTTTGTGGGCCTTGGCAGCCACACTACACTCAGGGCCCAGCACCGCCCCACGCGTCCCGCGTCTCCATGGCCAACGAGCCCACCTCCGCGACCCCGCTTCCCGCCGATCCGGCGAACGCGCCGTCGACCGTGGCCCTCTCGGCGGGGGAGCGGGCCCGGGTGATGAAGTGCTACCAGACGGGCGCCCAGGCGCTGCAGTCCAACCCCGACTACGCGATCCAGATGTTCGCGGTGAGCGTGGCCGGAGATCCGGGCAACGCGATCTTCCTGCAGGCGTTCCTCGGCGCCCTCCGCAAGAAGCACGGCGTGAAGAAATCGGGCGGCCTGACGTCGTTCCTGTCGGCCGGATCGCGGGCGGGCCTGAAGAAGCTCGCGACGTCGGCCCAGTGGCGGGAGGTGATCAAGCAGGGCGTGGAGATCATCAAGGCCAACCCCGCCGACCACGTCTGCCTGCTCGCCATGGCCGAGGCCTGCGGCAACCTCATGTTCTTCGACTCGCAGGCGGTCTACCTGCGGGCGGCCCTCGACTCCTTCCCGACCGATCCCGAGGTCAATCGCCAGTGCGCCCGGTTCGCGGCCAGCCAGGGCAACTTCGATCAAGCGATCGAATGCTGGAGGCGGATCGGCCGCACGAAGGGGCTGGCCGAGGAGGCCGAGAAGGCCATCGCCGAACTCTCCGTCGACAAGACGATCGCCGCCGGCCAGGGCATGATCGGCCGCGGCGGCGCGGCACCGAAGGCGCCGGGCAAGCCGGAGCAGCCGGCGCAGGCCGGCGGCCGCGCGGCGGAACTGCGGCAGGCGATCGCCAGGACTCCGGCCGACGTCGAGTCGCGGCTGGAGCTCGCCGACGTGCTCGAGCGCGATGGCGGCATGGAAGAGGCCGAGCGGGTGCTGCAGGAGGCCCTCGCCGTGTCCGGCAACGACCTCAAGGTGCGGGAGCACATCGAGGACCGGCAGCTCCGCTGGGGCAAGCACAAGGTGCTGATCGCCGAGAAGCGGCTCACCGACAGCGACACCCCGGACAATCGGGCGACCGTCGAGCGGCTGCGGGCGAACCAGCTGAAGGCCGAGATCGACGTGTTCAAGGCCCGCTGCGATCGGTACCCCGAGAATCTCACCTGGAAGTACGAGCTCGCGATGCGGCTCAAGGCCGCCGGGAACTACACCGAAGCGATCCGCCAGTTCCAGGAGTCGATGAAGGACACCCGGCGGCGGGGGGCGGTGTCGCTGGAGCTCGGCGAGTGCTTCCAGAAGATCAAGCAGTACCAGCTGGCGATGCAGAACTACCAGGCCGCCGTCGAGGGCCTCACCGACCGGGAGCTCGAGCTGCGAAAGCGGGCGCTCTACCGGGCCGGCGTGCTCGCCGCGGGACTCGACGACCTCGATTCCGCCCAGAAATACCTCTCCATCCTCGCTGGTTTGGACTTCGGATACCGGGATGTCGCCCAGCGTCTGGACAAGTTGAGCCCGGCGAAGGATAAAGGTGCCGAAGGCTGAGCCGCCTCGTGGCCGCTCCCCCCCGCCGGCCGGGCTGAGTCCGGCCCCTCCGATTGTCTCACGCCCCGAGGACACGCATGCCCCATTCCGCCAGCGCCAAGAAGCGTCATCGCCAGAACCTCCGCAACCGCGAACGGAACCGGGCGATCAAGTCCGACCTCAAGAAGAAGATCCGCGGCGTGCTGTCCGCGATCTCGTCGGGCGACGTGGCCGGGGCCAAGGAGGAGTTTCGTGGGATGGCGAAGGCGACCGATCGTGCCGCCTCCTCGGGAACGATCCACCGGAACCGCGCGGCCCGCATCAAGTCGCGGATCTCCACCCGCGTGAAGAACGCCGAGAAGGGCACGGGCTCGACCACGCCGCCGTCGAAGGGCCGCAAAGTGTCTGCGAAGGCGTCGGCGACGAAGGCCGCCGGCAAGGCCGGCAAGGGCTGAGCGGCCGGACCTGGCCCGCCGCACCTGGCCCGCATTACCGGCGGGACGGGCTCACCAGACGACCCGATCGGCGTCAAACACGGGCCCCTCGACGCACGTCCGGCGATAGTCCCATTCGCCGTCCGGCCCGCGGATCGCGGCCACGCACGTGAAGCAGATGCCGATGCCACAGGCCATCGGCGTCTCGAGCGACACCTCGCACGGCAGGCCGCGGGCGGCGGCCCACCCGGCGACGGCCTCCATCATCGGCTCCGGACCGCAGCAGGCGATCCGCGTGGCCGCCGCGTCGATGCCGGCAGCGAACCGCTCGTCGAGCAGGTCGACGACCGTGCCGCGCACGCCGGCCGAGCCATCGAGGGTGGCGAGGTGTACGTCGCAGCCCGCCCGCCGGAAGTCGGCGGTGCAGGCGAACATGCCCGCATTCCGGGCTCCCCAGCAGAAGGTCACCCGGCTCGCGCGCGGCGCCGGCCGTTCCGGGCTGCCATACGAGGCCAGACCAAGACGCTCCCGTGCCAACGCGAGCAGGGCCGTCTGGCCGATGCCCCCGGCCACGAGCAGGAGGTGATCGGTGGCAGGGGCCGCGAAGCCGTTGCCCAGCGGCCCCCAGGCGAGCAGCTCGTCGCCGACCCGCACCTCGGTGAGGGCCCGCGTGAACTTCCCGTGCACGAGGTAGATGAAGTCGGCGTAGCGGGGCTCGATGCCGTCGGAAAACACGTCGTAGACG
>JBIIMU010000061.1:0-9572 GCA_044337845.1 Pirellulales bacterium
GACGGCGCCGCCGGGAACGGCGAGGGCTCGCTTCTGCTTCTCGGCCCAGACCTCGGCCTCCTTCGCCTTGGCGATGTCGAGACCGCGGAAGCCGCCGAGCGCGCCGAGCCCGGCCGCGGCCAGCCCCAGCCCGACGACGACGCTCACGGCGTTCGCCCGCCGCATCGCGGCCGGGCTCGTCCACAGGCCCCAGGTGATGCCCAGCGTCCAGAGCCCGTTCGCGAAGTGAAACACCGTCGACAGGATGCCGACGGCATAGAAGATCGAGACCAGCGTGGGCTGCAGCGCCTCGGCGGCCGTGCTGGCCGCATGGTGCGGATCGAACCGCCCGCCGCCGAGCGGCCTGCCCAGCCAGTGCAGCTGCATCACGTGCCAGACGATGAACGCGAACGCGATCATGCCGGTGGCCCGCTGCAGGGTGTAGCGGACGTTGCCGACGTAGGGGTAGGAGCCGACGTTCGGCAGCCCGTTGGCGATGATCACGAAGCCCACGGCGGCGTGGAAGAGCATCGGGAGGAAGATGAAAGCCCACTCGATCGGCACGAGCAGCGGGCCCAGCGAGTGGATCAGATCGACCCGCGACTGGAACGTCCGCCCGTCGTCGCCGGCCAGGATCGACGAGTTGGTGAGCAGGTGAACCGCCAGAAACGCACCCACGGGAATCAGCCCGGCGAGCGAGAACAGGCGGTAGATCAGGAACTGGTGGCGTTCCAGGAAGGACGGACGAGACTCGCTCACGGTTGGCCTTTCGGGACGGCAGCGTGACCTGCGTGGAGGTGTCGTCGCGCCGGACCGGCTCCGGCCGGCTCAGCGCCTCGACAGTCCCGGGGGAGTATAGGAGGGGCGGGCAGGCCGACAACGCCGCACGCTGATTTGGCGTGCCGGCCTGCCGATTTTATACTCGAAAATCGACACGGGCGGCCTGGAAGCTCGTGCGGCTATGGAGGGTGGCTGGTGACGGAGTTCGAGCACGATTCGGCCTCGGCAGCCGAAGCTCCGCACCGGGATCACGAGGTCGTCTCGCACCTTCCCGACGGCGTCGCGGTCGTCGATGCGTCCGGTTCGATCGACTGGGCGAACGAACGGCTCACGGCGTGGTGCGCCGCCGGCGACCTCCGCGGCCGCGACTTTCTCGTGGCGCTGGCGGGCTGGTCGGCCGACCACCGGCCCGACGAGGTGTCGGCCTTCCACGAGGCGCTGCTCGGCGGCCGGGCGGCGGCGTCGATCCTGAAGACGGCGGCCAACCGCTACTTCGCCGTGCACGCATCCGCCGCCTACACGCCGGCCGATCTCTCCCGGGGTCCGCGGGCGGTCGTCACGGTCCGCGATGTGACGCAGACCATCCTCGAACAGCAGAAGCGGGCGGCGATCCACGCCGCGGGCCAGAAGCTCGCCGACCTGTCGCCGGCCGAGCTCGCCGACATGACGGTCGGGGAGCGGATCGAACTGCTCAAGAGCAACATCATCCACTACTCGCGCGACCTGCTGCAGTTCGACGTCCTGGAGATCAGGCTGCTCGACCGGCAGACCGGCCGGCTCGAGCCGCTGCTCGCCGAGGGCATGCAGCCCGAGGCCGAGGCGCGGATCCTCCACGCCCGGCCCGAGAACAACGGCGTGACCGGCTACGTGGCCGCCACCGGCCGCAGCTACTGGTGCGGCGACACCACCAAGGATCCGCTCTATCTCGAGGGCTGCAAGGGAGCGAAGAGCTCGATCACCGTGCCGCTGATGCTCCACGACCAGGTGATCGGCACCTTCAACGTCGAGAGCCCCGAGCCGGGCGGATTCGACGACACGGACCTGCAGTTCCTGGAGATCTTCTCCCGGGACATCGCCGCGGCCCTCAACACGCTGGAGCTGCTCGTCGCCGAGAAGGCGACGACCGCCGCCGAGAGCATCGAGGCGATTCACGGGGCGGTCGCCCTTCCCGTCGACGACATTCTCAACGATGCCGTGAGCGTGATGGAGAAGTACATCGGCCACGATGCCGACGTCGTCGAGCGGCTGCAGCGAATCCTGCGGAATGCCCGCGACATCAAGCAGGTGATCCAGAAGGTGGGCGAGCGGATGGCGCCCGCCGTCGCCCACTCCCAGCGGCGGCATGCCGACCGCCGCCGGCCGCTGGTCGGCACGCGGATCCTCGTCGTGGATTCCGACGAGCAGGTGCGGCAAGCAGCCCACGCCCTGCTCGAACGCTCGGGCTGCACGGTGGAGACCGCACGGGACGGCGCCGAGGCCGCCTCGATGGTGCGGGCCTGCCGCGGCGAGTCGTACGACGCGATCATCGCCGACATCCGCCTGCCCGACATGAGCGGCTACCAGCTCCTGCTCCGGCTCCAGGAGCTCCTCGATCCGGTGCCGCTGATCCTGATGACCGGCTTCGGCTACGACCCCGGGCACTCGATCGTGAAGGCCCGGCAGGCGGGCATCGATCTGGTGCTCTTCAAGCCCTTCCGCGTCGACCAGCTGCTCGACACGGTGGAGAAGTCGATTCTCCGGCGGCGGACGCCCTCGATCGCCGGGACCGAGCCGACCGGGCCGGCCTAGGGCATCCAGCCCGCGTGATTTCGCCCATTTTTCGGGGCGTTCCGGCCGGACACTCGGCCTTGACCCGTCCGCGGCAGGCCGGGTACTTCTCCCGCCCCACGGATCGTTTCCAGGATAAGGAATCCGCGCATGCCCCGCCCAGCCAGCCTGCACCACGTGCCCGGTCGCGCAGGATCGGTCTTCGCCTTGGGGGCGACCCTGGCGATCAGCTGCATGCTGGCGTGCCCGGCGGCGATCGGGGCCGAAGACCTTCCGCCGCCGGAGCGTGCGACGGCCGGCGACGAACAGGCGGCCCGACGGGTGATCGAGGAGGCGATCGGCCAGGCCGAGGCAGCCGGCAGGCCGGCTCCGCCCGCGGCCGCCTCCAAGCCTGCGGCCGCCGCGCCGGATGCCGCCGCCGACGGCCTGCTGATCGCCCGGATTTCCGCCGAGGTCGCCGCACGGCAGCTCGAGGCCAAGCGGCTCTCGCAGAAGTCGCCGGCCGACGCGCTCGACCTCCTCGACGCGGTCGCCAAGCGGGTGGCCGACGAGCCGCTTCCGGAGGAGACCCGCACCCAGATGCTCCGCCGGATCGAGCGGACCCGCGTCGACATCGAGGAGGCCACGGGCAAGCGCCGCAACGAACTGGCCATGGAGAAGCAGGCCGCCGCGGTGGAGGCCCGCGTCGATCGCGAGCGGGCGCAGAAGGTCGAGGTCGACCAGCGGATCGCGATGCTGGTGGAGGAATACAACGAGCTCGTGGACGAGCGGCGGTTCGCGGAGGCGGAGGCCGTGGCCAAGAAGGCCGGCCAGCTCGCCCCCGACAACCCGGTGGTGCGGCAGCTGCTCGCCCAGAGCCGCATGGTTCGCCGGCTCGACGCCCAGCGGTCGATCGACGGCGAGCGGCAGACCGGCTTCCTCGACGTGGCCGAAGACGTCGAGGCCTCGGCGGCACCCTTCGCCGGGCCGATCAAGTTTCCGGACACCAAGAACTGGGAGCAGCTGACGAAGTCGCGGGCCCAGCTTGCGGCCGAGGGCCGCTCGCGGGCGAGCGCCGCCGAGATGCAGATCCAGAAGAAGCTCGAGAAGCCGGTGAAGCCGACCTACCGCGATCAGCCCCTGGCGGTGGTGCTCGACGCCCTCGCGAAGCAGGCCGACGTCGCCATCCACATCGACATGGTGGGCCTCGACGAGGAGGCGGTCCGCAGCGACACGCCCGTGACGCTGGCACTCGACCAGCCGATCTCCCTCAAGAGCGCCCTCAAGCTGCTCCTCGAACCGCTGCACCTGGGCACCGTCGTCAAGGACGAGGTGCTGAAGGTGACGAGCCCGCGGCTGATCAAGGGCGAGGTCTACGCGGTGAGCTATCCGGTGGCCGACCTCGTGCTGCCCATCCCGAACTTCACGTCGGACGGCCTCGGCATCACCGGCGCCCTTCGCGACGGCTACTCGCAGGTCGCCCTGCGGAACAACCTCGCCGTGCAGGTCGGCCCGCCGCCGGCCGGCGTGGCCCCGGCCGCCCGCGCGGGCGGCGCGGCGGTCGATGCCGGGTCGCTGGCCCAGCTCGGCGGCGGCGGTCCCCCGGTCACCGGCTCGACGCCGTCGATCCCGTTCGGCCCGCCCCAGCCGGGCGGCAACCTCGCCAACTTCCAGCCGCTGATCGACCTGATCACGAGCACCGTGCAGCCGACCACGTGGGACGCCCAGGGCGGCCCGGGCGCCGTCCGCCAGTTCGACACCAGCCTCAGCCTCGTCGTGAGCCAGACGCAGGAGGTGCATGAGGAGATCGAGAACCTGCTCAAGCAGCTCCGCCGGCTGCAGGATCTGCAGGTCACGATCGAGGTCCGGTTCATCACCCTCGCCGACACGTTCTTCGAGCGGATCGGCGTCGACTTCGACTTCAACATCCAGACCAACGTCAGGGACCCGCTCAACATGACGGCGATCCCGACGCAGAGCAACGGGTCGATCTCGCCGTTCGAGACCGGCATCAACGCCCGGCAGGGAGGCCGCTCGCAGACGATCGGCCTCGACAACTCGGGCAATCCCGGCGTGGCGCTCTACAACAGCGGCACCGGCATCGGCGGCCAGCTCACCGGTGGCACGACGGGCAACTCCAACCTCGTGGGCCGCAACTTCTACTCGATCCCCTTCCGGCAGAACAGCTTCGGCAGCGCCACCGTGCCGGCCCTGCCCGGCCTGCCCGACCCGGCCACCAGCGCCGCCAACTTCGGCTTCGCGATCCTCTCCGACATCGAGGCCTACTTCCTGATCCAGGCCGCGCAGGGCAACACGCGGTCGAACGTCATGCAGGCGCCGAAGGTGACGCTCTTCAACGGCCAGCAGGCGTTCGTGTCGGACACCCGCCAGCGGCCGTTCGTGACCGCCGTGGTGCCCGTCGTCGGGGATTTCTCAGCCGCCCAGCAGCCGGTCATCACCGTGCTCAACGAGGGCACGGCGGTCAACGTGCAGGCGGTGGTCTCCAACGACCGGCGGTTCGTGCGGCTCACGCTCGTGCCCTTCTTCTCGCAGATCGGCCGCGTGGAGGAGTTCCAGTTCGAGGGCTCCCGCTCGACGAAGTCGAAGACGAGCGACGAGAAGAGCGGCACCGACGTGAAGGTGCCGGGCGCCGACGGCCTGCTCGGCGTCACCAACGGCGTGGCCGCCACGGGCGAACTCGAACTGCAGTCCAACGGCACCACGATCCAGCTGCCGGAGTTCCTGTTCACCACGGTGACGACCACGGTCAGCGTGCCCGACGGCGGCACCGTGCTGCTCGGCGGCATCAAGCGGCTCCGCGAGGGCCGCAACGAGTTCGGCGTGCCGATCCTCTCGAAGATTCCCTACATCAACCGGCTCTTCAAGAACGTCGGCCTCGGCCGGACCACCGACAGCCTGATGCTGATGGTCACGCCGCGGATCATCATCCAGGACGAGGAGGAGCAGAAGCTCCTCGGAGCGTCGCCGACCCCGTGAGCCTCACGCCGCGGTCCTGCATCGCCTGGGGCAGCCTGGTCGGCGCCGCGGCCGTGGCCGCGGGAGCCTTCGGGGCGCACGGCCTGAAGGCCCTGCTCGCTGCCACGGGCCACGCCGACACGTGGGAGACCGGCTGCCGCTACGCGCTGGTTCACGCCGTCGCCCTGGTGGCCGTGGGCTGCCTGGGCACGGCCCGGCCGGCGATCGCCGGACGCCTCGCCTGGGCGGCCTGGGCGTTTCTCGCCGGGATTGCGATCTTCAGCGGCTGCCTGCTCGCCCTCTCGCTCTCGGGCATCCGCATCCTCGGCGCCATCGTGCCGCTGGGCGGCACGGCGCTGATCGTCGGCTGGCTCGCGCTGGCCGCGGCCGCCTGGCGGACGGATCCCTCGCCTGGCTGACGGATCCCTCGTCAGAGCTCGGTCGTGCCGTCGCGCTCGAGCTGCATCGGAGGCTCGGCCGGATCGACGGGGGCCGGCAGCGAATCAGCGGGCACCACGCGGTCATCGACCTCGGGTGCCGCCTCCACGGCCGGCTCGTCGGCCGGGTCGGGCGTCTGAAACGGCTGCCCGGGCAGCGGCGGCCGAACCGTCTCGGGCACGCGGTCGCGGAGCACGTCCTGCTCGGCCGACTCGACGCCCAGGTACCGCAGCCGGGTGCGACGGCGGTCTTCCTGGAGCGACGCCACGCGGGCCCGCACCCGGTAGCGTTCCAGCTTCGCACGGTCGCACCCCTGCACCCGCTCCAGCGACCGGGCCACGCCCCACGCGCCGGTGTTCTCCGACTCCTGCTTCGACCCCGCCGCGAAATCGGCCTCGGCCTCGTCGGTGCGACCGAGCTTCAGGGCCGCGAGGCCCCGGAAGTACCACGCCCGCGGATCCGCGGTGCCGGCCTCGATCGCCTGGGAGAGGATCTCGTAGCTGCGGGCGAAGTCGCCCGCGAAGTAGGCGTGGACGCCGCTCCCGTAGGTGCTGGCGATCGCCTGCTCCTCGACCGAGGTGAGATCGGCTCGCACCCCGGCACCAGCCAGGGGAGCCGCGAGCCCCACCGCGACAATCCAGCACCGCGCACCACAACGCCGCATCGTGTTCCGCTCGCTTTCCTGGGGCCGAGGTTCGTCCGCTCCGAGTCCTCCCTCGGTATCGGCCGATGATAGCCTCGCGACGGGGCCCCGCCCGCTGTCGCCCGCACAACCGACACCACCCCACCTTCAGGCCTGCCGCGGCGGCCGGCCAGCCTGCCCACCCGCCCGCGCCGCGGCGTGCCGCCGGAACGTCGGCTCGTCGAGCACCACGGCGGGCCGCACGAGTTCCATCACCAGGGGCTGGTCCGGCCACCCGAACGCCGCGAGCAGCCGGTCGAACTCGGCCGCCGGGCAGGAGCCCTTGAGATCGACCAGCACCACCCGCCCCGACCGCTCGAACGCGTTGCCGTCGACCTGCCAGCGGGGCCGATGCAGATCCGCGGGCCGATGCGGGCAGGCCCAGACGAACGACCCGTCGGGCTCCGCGAACATCCGCTCGATCCCCGCCAGCCGCTCGAGCGCCTCGTCGAACCCGATCGCCATCGGCTCGGCGAGGGCCTCGTGGGCGATCGCGAGCGTCGGCCACGTGCCCCATTCATCGGCATAGTCGCCGCCGGGTGTCGCCGCGTCCGGCCGGGCGTGGATCGTGATCTCGAAGGCGTAGAGCGGCTGCATGGTCGGCCCAGGGTATCAGGCGTCGTGCAGGCTCTCGCGCACCCACGCGGCATAGCCGGGCGTGGCCGTCACGGAGGCGATCGTGACCTGCGGAAGCTCGTAGTCGTGCGTTGCCTGGATCGCCGCCACGCAGGCAGCCTCCGCGGACGGAGCGGTCTTGCAGGTGAGCCGCCACTCCTCGGCCTGCTCGACCGCCTGCCGCCAGCGGTAGATGCTCGCCACCGGGCCGTCGATCTGCACGCACGCCGCCAGCCGCCCCTCGACGAGCCGCCGACCGCAGGCCTCGGCCGCGGACCGCGACGGAAACGTGCTCGAGATCGCCAGAATCACGTCGTCGCTCATGCCGCATCCACCACGCGGCGATCCGGATGGGCGGGGACCGCCTGCGGCCGGATGGCGACGATCGGCGCCGCGTCGACGCCGGCCGCGATGAGCTGCCACCGCGGCCAGCCCCGGTCGTTCACGCAGGCGGCCAGCGGCGGGCCGACGCCCGGCTCGCCCCCGGCCAGCCCGAGGGCCCCGTGGAGCCCCACGCCGCCGGAATGCCCCTCCACCACCCCCGGGCCACCCCGGGAGGGCGCGGCCACGACCGCGGCCAGGCCCGCGGCGATCGGGCAGACCTCCGCACCCGGCCGCATGGCCGTCGCCAGCCAGGAGGCCAGCGCGTCGACCGCGTCGAACTCCACCTCGCAGGTCGGCACGCACCGCCGGGCCTCGCGCCACCAGCCTTCCACGCTGCGGGACCAGGCATCCCGGAGGCCGACCTCCTCCGCGCCGCCCTCGAGCGCGCCCTGCCAGCCGGCGACCACGGCGGGAATCCCCACGACGCCCGCCTCGGCGAGGCGACGGAGCTGCCCGGCCACCCGCGGCCCCCGCCCGGCCAGCGGCGCCGCGAAGCGGGCCACGAGGTCGACGGCCACGCTCTCGGCGAGCGTCGGCGGCCGATCGGTGTCGGCCCGACCCGAGACCGCGCGGCACACCGGGTCGCGGTCGTGGCCATGCCGGATCGACACGCGGCCGTCATCCCACCGGCGACCGACGGTCACGGCCCTGCGGCCTCCGAGGACCCGCTCCACCGCGGCGTCGCGATCGCCGGCCAGGAGCGTCACGCGGACGGGCACCGCCACGGAGCACCGCCGACCGCCGCGGCTCATGGACGTCGGCACCGGCAGCCCGCGGCGGGCCCAGGCCGCGAGCGGCGCGAGCACCGCGCGGCCGAGCCGGATCGACCGGCGGGCCACCCGCGCGAGCCGGTCGAGAGATCGGGCCGACGCGTGCCACGGCTTCGTGTCGCCGAGCCATTCCGCCGACACCAGCCACTCGAACGTGTCGCCGGCGAGCACCACGTCGAGCCGCTCGATGGGCCGGTAGCCGCCGTCGGTCCCCACGCCGGCGCGGATCGCCGCGCGGTGCATCGTCGCGGCGAGCCCGCCGATCGACGGCGGCGCCGCCGACACGAGCGTGCCGTCGCCGATGGCCCAGTTGGACGCGACGATGATCATGAACCCCTCCGGGCACGTCATCGTCGCCGCGCGCGTCGTCGGATCACGTCAGCCGGCAGGGTCGGCGCAGCCGCGTGAACCGGTGGAACCGATCCGCTTCGCCTACGGCTCGAGGAAGCTCGTCTGGCAGGTCCGCTCGACCGAACCGTCGAGATCGGGGCTCGAGAGGATCGCCGCGGCCCGGCCCGTGCCGCCGCTCGGCAGGCGGTAGGTGATCTCGAAGGCCCGCTGCCCGCCCGGCGGGATCGGCTGGATCGCGTCGAACGACACCTTGGCGTCGTCGATCCGCACCCGGGCGGTGGAGCGATCCGAGTCGATGCGGGCCTGGTCCGGCAGGCTGACCACGAGGTCGAGCCGGCCCGTGGGATCCGTGCCGGCGTTGGTCACGGTGCAGACCAGCGTCGTCGAATCGCCCGGCCGGACCGGATCGTCGAGATCCGCCAGCGACATCTTCAGCCCGACCTCGGACGGCGTGCGGATCCGGGGCCGGGGCTGGCTCGACGAGATCATCACGCAGCTCTCGTCGGCCACCATCGATCCCCCGCCGAACCCCCCCAGCACGGCGCGAATGCACGACCGCGTCGCCGGCGAATCGCGGTAGGCACCCGCCGGAGCCTTGGCCCGGAGGTTGATCTGCCGCTTCAGCTGGCCCCCCGGCTCGATGGCGGGGAGGTTCCACGACACCTTCGAGGCCACGAGGTTGTAGCCGTCGGACGCCTCGATCGGCGTGAGGTGCTCGTCCCATGAAAACTCCAGCGTCGTCGCCGGGGCCGGCCCCGCCCCGGTGTTCTTCACGGTCGCCACGTACTCGACCATGCCGTCGGAGAGCGCCTCGGCGGGACCGACGAGGTCGAGCTCCAGGGCCGGCGCGG
>JBIIMU010000062.1:0-9523 GCA_044337845.1 Pirellulales bacterium
GATTGCCGGGCCCGGTCGGGATTCCGCGAGAGCACCGTCGGACGGTCGAGCAGCCTCAGGAGCCTCGGGCCCACCATGCCCGTGCCGCCCGTCACCAGAGCCTTCATCACACACCTCGTCGGGATCACCGTTTTTCGGCCGTCTGGCGCCGGTCGCAGCGACCCGCCTGTACCATACGGCGGCGGAAGTATAGACAGACGCCCCCGTCCCGGCCTCTCCGCCCCCGCCGTCCGTGATCCCGCTTCCGTTTCCGCCGCGCAGCAGCCTCCGCCGCGACCTGCTCGTGTCGACGATCGACGCAATGGCGTTCAGCGTGATGATCGGCTGCGGGGAGACCTACTTCGCCGCGTTCGCCTTGGCGCTCGGGCTCGGCCCGGTGGCTGCCGGCATGGTGGCCGCGGTGCCCGTGCTCGTCGGGGCGGTGATCCAGCTCGCGGCCCCGCTCGGCGTGGCGTGGCTGGGAAGCAATCGCCGCTGGGTGATCGCCTGCACCATCGTGCAGGCGACGTGCTTCGTGCCGATGGTGGCCTGGGCGCTCCGCGGGCAGGCGACGCTCTGGGAGCTGCTCGTGGCCGCGTCGCTTTACTGGTCGGCCGGCATGGCCGGGGTGCCCGCGTGGACGGAGTGGATGGCGACGCTCGTGCCCGGGAACCTCCGCACGCCCTATTTCGCCCACCGCAACCGCCTCGGCCAGTACAGCGTGTTTCTCGGCTTCATGGCGAGCGGGCTGGTGCTGCAGTGGGGCGAGCGGCGCGCCGCGGTGCTGCCCACGTTCGCCGCCATGTTCGCGGTGGCCGGGATCGCGCGGCTGGTGTCCACGGCATGCCTGTGGTCGTGCCGCGAACCCCGGGCGGCCGACACCGAGCCGGTGGCGGCCGAGCCGGTCGGGCAGCGGGTCGCGCGGTCGCTCCGCCGCATGGCCGGGAGTCGCTCGGGGCCGCTCGTCGCCTACCTCTGCTGCTTCGTGTTCGGCGCGCAGATGGCGGCGCCCTACTTCACGCCCTACATGCTCCGCGAGCTCGGCTTCTCGTACCACGCCTTCATGCTCGTGGTGGGCACCAGCTTCCTGGCCAAGGCCGTGCTCCTGCCCTCGATCGGCAGGCTGGCGTCGCGGGTGGGCCCGCTGCGGCTCCTCGGGCTGGCGAGCATCGCCATCGTGCCCTTGGCGATGCTCTGGCTGCCGTCGCGGCACGTGGCCTACCTGTGCGGCGTGCAGGTGGCCGCCGGTGCGTGCTGGGCGGCCTACGAGCTCGCGGTGATGCTCGTGTTCTTCGAGGCGTTCGACCAACGGGAACGAACCGGCGTGGTCACGGTCTACAACCTCGGCATCGCGGTGGCGACCGTCGCCGGGGCCGGGTGCGGCGGGCTCCTGCTGCGGACGCTCGGCGAAACCTGGGAGGCCTACGCGACGCTGTTCGCCGTCTCGTGCGTGGCCCGGCTGGCGGCGCTCCCGATCCTCCGCCGCGCGATGCTCACCCCGCCGGCATCCGAGCCTCGTTCCCGAGACTGTCGAGAAAGTTCCTCGCCCGACCGAAGTCGCCCGCCGTGTACTCGTTGATGCGGCGCGTCAGGGCGTCGATGAACTGGCCCACGGTCTGCTGGATCGCCTGGTAGTCGGAGAAGGGCATGCTGCCTCCCGACGCGGCCCGATGGGCGAACAGCGTGTCGAGCTTGTCGCGATACTGCTTGTAGCCGGTGTCGGTGAGGATCATCGGATACTCGATGTGGCCCGTGGCCGGATCGAGCTGCGTGGAGCGGAGCCGGGCCGGCATCTTCTGAGCGGCCATGCGAATCGCCTGCTCCTGGGTGACCGGCGGGCCGTCCTCTTCGGCCCGCTTCTCCCGATTCACCTTCCGCATTTCGAAGTACGTCTCGGTCCAGCGGAGACGGTTCTGGATGTCGAGCGTCTTGGCGTCCTGCCAGTTCTTGGCCGCTTCCGAGTTCTGGAGGTTCTGGTAGCCCTGAGCGCGCATCATCTCCGACATGCCGTAGTCGGCTCCCTGCTGCGCCGTCGAGGCGTAGCCGCCGCGGTTGAACCCGAAGCCGCCCCACTGGCCGTGGGCCGAGGCCCACGGGATCAGGGTCAGCGCGGCGACGGCTGGGACGAACGTGACGAAGGCGGATGCACGCATGCTGAACCTCGGGGCTCGAACTTCGAGGGAGACGACCGGCCGCAAAAACCGCCGGTGCCGAAAATCCGGGGAGAAGTATACTCAGCCCGCCGTGTGGCGGCGACGGAGATTCGGAGCGCTCGAGCGGGCTGTCCCGCGGCGTCGGTTCCCGTCGCGACTCGTTCCGGGGAGCACCTCCAGCATGATTCGGTTTGCTCGTCAGTCGTGGGCCATGGTGGCCGTGGCCGCAGGGGTCGCCGTCGGAGGGTGCGCCGACCAGCCGCCCGTGCCGAAGCCGGTCAAGCCGGTGGCCGAGGTGGTGGAGCCCATCGAGCGGGCGGCGAACGAAATGGCCGCGGCGCCCAAGCCGGCCGCGGCCGATCGGCCCGAGACCGCGGCGCCGGCCAGCGTCGCCCCGGCGGTCGTCGCCGAGGAACCTCGCGCCGGCGGCGAGGCGCCGACGATCGCGGCCCTCCTCCAGAAGCTCGCGGCGGCTGGCGGCAGCGACGATCGCGTGCTCGTGATCGACGAGATCGGTGCCGTCGGGCAGAACGCCCGCCCCGCACTCGACGCTCTGGTCGGGGCGTTCGCCGATGCGGAGCCGCGGGTGCGGTGGCACGCGGCCCGTGCGGTGGGGCTGATCGGCGAGGACGCCCTCTCGGCGCTTCCCAAGCTCGTGTCGCTGCTGGGTGACTCCGATCCCCTCGTCGTGACCCAGGCCGCGGCCGCGATCGCCCGGATGCGGGGCGACGACGGCCGGCCGCGCATCCCCGACGCCGACGCGGCGGCCTATGCCGCGGCGGTGGATCCCCTGGCGCAGACGGCCGTGCATCCCGATCCACGGGCCCGCCGGGCGGCCGTGCGGGCGCTGCGGGCCTTGTCACCGTCGCTCGCCGCGATGGCCCCGGTCGTGTCGAAGCACCTGGCCGACGCGGATCCCACCGTGGTGATCGGTGCCCTGCACACGCTCGCCGACATGGGGGACGACGCGGTGCCCTTCCTGATGGAGGCGATGAAGGACCCGAAGTCGCGGTACTGGGCCGAGGTGGCCCTGGCGGAGATCGGCGCCGAGGCCGCTCCCGCCACCGAGACCCTCGCCGCGGCCGTCGCCGAGGGCGAGACCGAGGAGCGGCTGCAGGCGATCCTCACGCTGGCTGCGATCGGCGACAAGGCCGCGGGGGCCGCCCCGGCGATCGTGAAGGCGCTCGAGTCGGGTGATCCCGCGCTGGAGCTTCCCGCGGCGTATGCCCTCGGCCGCATCAAGGCCGCCGGCGCCGACGAGGCGTTGACCAAGGCGGCGGCCGACGACGACTCGTTCCTGGCGACGGTCGCGGCATGGGCCCTGGCCCGCATCCATCCCGACGACCAGCCGCTCGTCGATCAGGCGCTCGCCCGGCTCCGCAAGGGCATGGCGAACTCCGATGCCGACGCCCGCGAAGCCGCGGTGACGGGCCTCTCGTCGCTGGCCGAGGGGATGCCCGCCGCGGGCCGCGCCGAACTCGCCGCCGAACTGGTCCCGCTGCTCGCGGACGAGGAGCGCGAGGTGGGGCGGGCCGCCGGGGCGGCCCTGATCCGCCTCGGCGCCGATGCCGCGCCGGCGATTCGCGCGAAGCTGGCCGATCCAGCCGTCCGACTCCAGCTCCTGGAAGTGGTCGCGGCGCTCGGGCCGGCGGTGAAGCCCGCCGTCCCGGAACTCGTCGCCGCCCTCGGCGACGCCGGTGTGCGGGGTGAGGCCGCGGTGGCGATCGCCGCGATCGGCGCCGATGCCGCCGAGGCCGTGCCGGCGCTGGCGAAGCTCCTCGGCGACGAGCAGGCCGACCCGGGGCTCCGCTACGCCGCCTGCTACGCCCTCGGCCGGATGGGCCCCGCGGCGGCCGCCGCCGAGCCGCTGGTTCGCGGGCTGACCGAGTCGCCGGATCAGCTGATGACGACCGTGGCGGTGTGGGCCGCCCTGCGGATCAAGCCCGACGACGCCTCCCTGTTCGCTACCGCCATCCCGCGACTGCGCCGCGCTCTCCGCGACGACAGCGAGCTCGTCCGCCTGGAGGCGGCCGTGTCGCTCGGCGACATCGGCCCCGCCGCGGCACCGGCGATTCCGATCCTCGAACTCGTTGCGGAGGACGATCCGGTGAAGGAGGTGCGGCAGGCGGCCGCGGCCGCGCTGCCGAAGATCCGCACGAACTGACGGCGACCTCGGGAACCGCCCCTCGTCAGCCGGCCCGTTGCAGGACCGTGTGCGCCGCGAGTTCGTCGATCTTCGCCTTGGGCAGTTCGGTCCAGGCGGCGGCCCGCTGCACGAACACCACCGAGCGGGGCCCGGTGATCCGCTGCAGGAAGAACCAGCACCGCGCGAGCTGCCGTTCATCGGTGTCGGCGGAGATCAGCACCAGGTCGAACACGCCGAGGTGGTTGCAGGTGCGGGCCAAGCCCGCATCCACGCTCCCGGGCACCAGCTGCACCCGGGCCCGGCCCCGGAGCCTGCGGTGGGCCTCTTTGAGCGACACGCCCGGCGGATCGCCCGCCGTGCGGCTCTCGAAGCGGTCGAATCCGACGTAGGTGAGGTCGGTCGCCGGCGTCGCCACGGCCGCCACTTCCAGCAGCCGCTCCGTCCGGGCGAGCGTGCCCATGCCGAGCTCGAGGATCCGCGTGGGCGGATGCCGCAGGGCATGGCGGTAGAGCGGCCGCTCACCGGCCGGCTTGGAGAGCCGCGTCAGCCACAGCGAGCGAAGCAATCCGAGCCGACCCATGGCGGTTTGGTTCCTGTTCCCCCCACACACGCTCCACCCGGCGGAGATCGGCGCGCCGGCCCGCCGCGCTGGAAGGCCGTCGCCGCGGCCCGCAGACCTTGCCGAACCGCCACGCGCGGGAAAAACGCCCCCGTCGGCCGCCGCGGCGACGTCTGGTAAAGTGGCGGCTTCGGTTCGGTCCTTCTCCACCTTCCCGCCGCCATGCCCACCACCCCCCGCACGCTGCTCGACAAGATCTGGGACGACCACGTCGTCTGCTCGCCCGCCGGTGAACTGCCGCTGCTCTACATCGACCGGCATCTCGTCCACGAGGTCACCAGCCCCCAGGCCTTCGAGGGCCTGCGGCTCGCCGGCCGGCGGGTGCGCCGGCCCGAGGCGACGTTCGCCACGCCCGACCACAACGTGCCCACGTCGGACCGCCGGCTGCCGATCGCCGATCCGGTCTCGAAGCAGCAGATCGACACCCTGCGGGCCAACTGCCGCGAGTTCGGCGTGCGGCTGTTCGACCTCGACGATGCCGACCAGGGCATCGTGCACGTGATCGGCCCGGAGCTCGGCATCACGCAGCCCGGCATGACGATCGTCTGCGGCGACAGCCACACCGCCACGCACGGCGCGCTCGGCGCGCTCGCGTTCGGCATCGGCACCAGCGAGGTGGAGCACGTGCTCGCCACGCAGACGCTCCGCCAGGCGAAACCGAAGTCGCTCGAGGTGCGGGTCGACGGCCCGCTGCCGCTGGGCGTGACGGCCAAGGACATCGTGCTCTACGTGATCGGCCGGCTGTCGACCGAGGGTGGCGTCGGCCACGTGATCGAGTACACGGGCGAGTGCATCCGCGGGTTCGGCATGGAACAGCGGATGACGATCTGCAACATGTCGATCGAGGCGGGCGCCCGGGCCGGCATGATCGCGCCGGATGCGATCACGTTCGACTATCTGCGGGGCCGCGATTTCGCGCCCCGCGACTTCGACGCGGCGGTCGCCCGTTGGGAACGGCTGCCGAGCGATCCCAACGCCGCCTACGACCGCGTGGAGGTGTTTCGGGCGGCCGACGTCGTGCCGCAGGTGACCTGGGGCACCAATCCCGCGCAGGTCACGGGTGTCGATGCGAGCGTGCCCGACCCGGGTGGGTTCCCGGATCCCAACGACCGCTCGAGCGCCGAGCGGGCGCTCGACTACATGGGGCTCCGCGCGGGCACGCGGATCGTCGACATCCCCCTCGACCGCGTGTTCATCGGCTCGTGCACCAACAGCCGCATCGAAGACCTGCGGGCCGCCGCCCAGGTCGTGCGGGGGCATCGCGTGTCGCCCCGGGTGAGCGCCATGGTGGTGCCGGGCAGCGGCCGCGTGAAGCGGCAGGCCGAGGCCGAGGGGCTCGACAGGGTGTTCCGGGAGGCCGGTTTCGACTGGCGGGAGGCCGGCTGCAGCATGTGCCTCGGCATGAACCCCGACACGCTCACCCCGGGGCAGCGGTGTGCCTCGACCAGCAACCGCAACTTCGAGGGTCGGCAGGGCAAGGGGGGCCGCACGCACCTGGTGTCGCCCGCGATGGCCGCGGCGGCCGCCGTGGCCGGGCACTTCGTCGACATCCGTGACTGGCAGTACAAGTAGGAGCTGAGTCGTCATGCAGGCCTTCACCACGCACACGGGTGTCGTCGCGGCCCTCGACCGGGCCAACGTCGACACCGACCAGATCATCCCCAAGCAGTTCCTCAAGCGGATCGAGCGGACGGGATTCGGGCAGTTTCTGTTCTTCGACTGGCGGTTTCTCGCCGACGGCTCGCCGAACCCCGACTTCGAGCTCAACAAGCCGGCGGCGGCGGGGGCGAGCGTGCTCCTGGCGCGGCGGAACTTCGGCTGCGGATCGAGTCGTGAGCATGCGCCGTGGGCGCTGGCCGACTACGGGTTTCGGGCGGTGATCGCCCCCACCTTCGCCGACATCTTCTTCAACAACTGCTTCCAGAACGGGATGGTGCCGATCCGGCTCGAGGAGGCCGACGTCGCCGAGCTCTTCCGGCGGACCGCCGCGGCCGCGGCCGCGGGCGGCCAGTACCGGCTCACGGTCGACCTGCGGGCCTGCACCGTCGCCGACGACGCCGGCTTTTCCCGCACCTTCACGGTCGACCCCTTCCGGCGGCAGTGCCTGCTCGAGGGCCTCGACGACATCGGCCTCTCGCTCCGCCACGCCGACGAGATCTCGGCCTGGGAGCGGGCCCACGGCCTGCCCGCCGTCGCGGGGTGAGCGATGCTTCCGCCGCGGCTGGTCGCCATGCTCGCGCTGACGCTCGGCGTCGTGGGCTCGACGACCCCGGCGGCCGGACCGTCCGCCGGGCGTGGTGGTGAGCCGCGGGTCGCGGCCACGGTGGTGCGGCTGCTCGACGACGCAGCGGTGCTCGGGAGCCTTTCGGTCTCGGCCAACGGTCAGACGGTGTACGCGATCGAGATCGCGACGGGCTCGATCACGGCGGTGGATCCCTTCGATCCACGGCGGCGTCGCGACGTCGTCTCGCCGCCGGCAGCCGACGACGGCCGCCCGATGGCGATCGGCTGCCTGCCTGGCGACGTCCTGGCCGCCGTGTGGCGCGACGGCGACGGCTGGCAGCTGCGGACGCACCGGATGCGGCCCGGCGCGGCGGCCGATCCCGCCCGTCCGGAGGCACGCGTGCCCCTCGGCGAGGCCGCCGGAGCCGGCGACCGGGTGGCGGTGGTGGTGAGCCGCACGCGCGACTGGCTCGCGGTGACGGGGCTGCCGCGGCCGCTGCCGCCGGTGATCCGGGGCGTGTTCGCGGGAGCCGGCGTGCGGCTGCTGCCGCCGGGGGAGGCGGCTCCGGACGACGCCCGGCCGGTCGCCGCGGCGGTCAGTCCGGCCGACGAGCTGGTGCTGTTCGAGGCCGTGGGCGACGGCGAGGCGCGGATCGCCTTCCTGACGCCGGCCGGCAGGCCGCTGCTCCGCCTCCGATCGGGGCTCACCGACGTGCGCGGCGCCGCCTTCAGCCGCCGCGACGGCCGGCTCTGGGCGACCGCGGGCCCGGGGGCCGGCCGCCCCGCCGCCCTCTGGAGGCTCGATGCGACCATGCTCGGAGGCGAGCAGGCGGTTCGGCCGGTGGCGGTGCCGGGGCCGTCCGATCCGCGGGCCCTGGTCGACGTGCCCGGCGAATCGTTGGTGGTGGTCGAGGCGGGATCTCGGCCGACCGTGCTGCGGATCGACGTTGACGACAAGGAGAACCCGTGAGCGGATCACGACGCGAGAAGATCGAGGCGCTGCTGAAGGACGAGCCGGGGGACGTGTTCCTGCGGTACAGCCTCGCCCTGGAGCTGGAGTCGGCGGGCGAGTGGGAGGCGGGCCTCGAGATCCTCGAGCAGCTCGCCCGCGAGACGCCGCCGTACGTGCCGGCCTTTCACATGGCGGGCCGGCACCTCGTCGCACACGGCCGGATCGACGACGCCCGCCGCGCGCTCCGCGAGGGCATCGATGTCGCCCGGGCCGCGGGCGAGTCGCACGCCGCGGCCGAGATGGCCGAACTGCTCGCGAGCCTCGGCGCGGCGGGCGAAGGCTGACCGTGGCGGGCGGCCGCCGACGGGATCAGCCGACCGCGGGCGTCGGCTCGGCGGCCTCGGAGCCGCGGGTGATCGTGAAGCCCAGATCCTCGATCATCCGGTAGTCGGCCTCGGGCAGCTGGCCCTTGGTCGTCAGGTAGTCGCCCACGAACATGGAGTTGGCCGCGTAGAGCCCCAGGGCCTGGAGGCTGCCCAGATGGAGCTCCCGGCCGCCGGCGATGCGAATCTCGGCGGACGGGTTCACCAGCCGCATCATCGCCAGCCCGCGGAGGCAGTCGCGGGGCGTCACCTTGTCGACGCCCTCGAGCGGCGTGCCGTCGATGGCGTTGAGGAAGTTGAGCGGGATCGATTCGACCTCCAGCGCGCGGAGTTCGAACGCCATGTCGATCAGATCGTCGTGCCGCTCCCCCATCCCCATGATGCCGCCACTGCAGAGCTGCAATCCGGCCGCGCGGCAGGCGGCGAGCGTGGCGACGCGGTCGGCATAGGTGTGCGTGGTGCAGACCTCGCCGTAGTACCTCTCGCCGGTGTTGAGGTTGTGGTTGACCTTGTCGACGCCCGCGGCGGCGAGCTGCCGGGCCTGGTCGGCCGTCAGCAGCCCGAGGCAGGCGCAGATGTTGAGGCCGTAGGCCTGCTTGATCTGGGGCGTGATCTGGCAGACGAAGTCGATCTCCCGCTGGGTCGGGCCCCGTGCGGAGATCACGATGCAGAAGGTCTTCGACTGCTGCTCGGCGGCGAGCTTGGCCGCCTCCATCAGCTTCGGGGCCGAGAGGAGGTTGTACCGCGGGATCTCGGCCTCCGAGACCTTCGACTGCGAGCAGTAGCCGCAGTCCTCGGGGCAGAGTCCGCTCTTGGCGTTCATCAGGAAGAACAGCTGCACGGTGGTGCCGAAGTGCCGCCGCCGCACGCGATAGGCCGCCGCGAGCAGGTCGAGCAGTTCGGCGTCGGTCGACTCGAGGATCGCCCGCGCCTCGTCGCGGTCGATCGACCCGCCCGCGAGGACGCGGTCGGCGAGGACGTGCCAGCGGCCGGGGGTGACGTCGTGGGCGAGGTCGGCGAGGGACATGCGAGGGCTCCAGGATCGGGACGCCGGGTCGGGACGCGGGC
>JBIIMU010000063.1:0-9501 GCA_044337845.1 Pirellulales bacterium
CTGGCTGGTGCAGCGGTGCGGCGGCTGGCGGGCGGCGATCCTCGCGGCCGACACGCCGGCGCTGGCGCACCTCGGCCTGCGGCCGAGCCACCGCATCCCGCTCATGAACGGCCCGATTCCCTGCAAGCTCCTCGAACTCGCGATCCGGGATCGCACGACTCTTCCCCCCCACGTCGAAGGCCGGGACGACATGTCGCTCGACGACCGTCCCGGGCCTGCCGCCGCCCGCCAGGATCGGGGCGACTCGCCCCGTCCCGGCGCCGACGTCGCGAGCAACCCCGCGTCTGCCGGCCCGAGTTCCGGCCGGCCGCGCGGGCGCACGACCGCCGATCAGCTCGGCGACTTCCGCCGCCGGCTCGCCAAGCGGTTCAAGCACCTGGCGAAGTGGGCCCGGCGGCAGGGCATCGAGGCATTTCGCGTCTACGACCGCGACATCCCCGAGATCCCCCTGGCGATCGACTGGTACGCCGGCTGGCTGCATGCCGCCGAGTACGACCGACCGCACGAGCGGACGGAGATCGAGCACGAGGTCTGGCTCGATCGGATGATCGAGGCGGCGGCGGCGGAACTCGGCGTGCCCCCGGACCGCACGTTTCTCAAGACCCGGCGCCGGCAACGGGGCGGCGAGCAGTACCAGAAGGTGGACGAGCGCAAGGCGCTCGTCACGGTCCGCGAGGGAGGGCTCGCCTTCGAGTGCAACCTCTCCGACTACGTCGACACGGGCCTGTTCCTCGACCATCGGACCACCCGGTCGCTCGTCCGCGACGAGGCCGCCGGCAAGCGGTTCCTGAATCTCTTCGGCTACACGGGCAGTTTCTCGGTGTACGCCGCCGCCGGCGGCGCCGTCGAGACCACGAGCGTCGATCTGTCGAACACCTATCTCGAGTGGACGCGGACGAATCTCGCCCGCAACGGCTTCAAGGATGCGGGCCGCCATCGCACGGTGCGGGACGAGGCGCGGGCATTCCTCGAGCACCGGGCTCGGCGGCAGGAGCCGCCCTTTGATCTCGTCGTCGTCGATCCGCCGACCTACTCGCGGTCGGCGAAAAGCGAGGCGCCGTGGGACGTGCAGCAGGACCACGCGGGGCTCCTGGAGCTCGTGGCGGGCAACCTCGCGCGGGGGGGCGTCGTCTATTTCTCGACGAACTTTCGGCGCTTTCGCCTGGCGACGGAGCGACTCGAGCCGTTGTTCTCGATCCGCGAGATCACCTCCCGAACGATCCCGGAGGATTTTCGGAACGAGCGGATCCACCGCGCGTGGCGGCTGGTCGCCACGTCGCCGGTTTGACGGGGTTTTGCCTCGATTCCTACATTCATGGCCATGAACTTCCGGTATTGGACGGCGTGGTTGGTCGCGGGGATGATCGTGGCGACCGGCTGCCGGCCGGCCGACCCGACGCTCGTGAAGATCGTGTCGAGCCTGCCCCGCACCGGCAGCGCGAAGCAACAGTCCGACACGATCGTCCGTGGCATCCGCATGGCCATCGAGGAGGCCGGCGGAACGGTCGGTCCGTTTCGCGTCGAATACCTCGACCTCGACGACTCCACCGCCGCGGCCGGCCAGTGGACGAGCGAGGCGGAGGCCGCCAATGCCCGCCGGGCCATGCAGGATCCCGACGTCATGGCCTACATCGGCACCTTCAACTCCGGGGCCGCGAAGGTGTCGATGCCGATCCTCAACCTCGGCGACCTGCTGATGGTCTCGCCCGCCAACACGGCCGTGGGGCTGACGAAACCGGGCCTCGGTGCGCCCGGAGAGCCCGAGGTCTACCGCCCCACCGGTCGGCTCAACTACACGCGGGTGGTGCCGGCCGACGATCTCCAGGGGCCGCTCTCGGCCGACTGGGCCCGCAAGCGGGGCGTGAAGACCGTCTACATCCTCGACGACAACGAGGTCTACGGAAAGGGGATCGCCGACCTCTTCGACGAGCGCTGTCGCGAGCTCGGCATCGAGGTGCTCGGCCACGACTCGATCGACGCGAAGGCGCAGGAGTTCAAGTCGCTGATGGCGAGCGTCAAGGCGACCAATCCCGACCTCGTCTACTTCGGCGGCACCACGCAGACCAAGGGAGGCCAGCTCGCGAAGGACATGGTCAGCGCCGGCATCGGCGCCCTCCTGATGGTGCCCGACGGCTGCCGCGAGCAGGTGTTCATCGACTCGGCCGGAGCCGCGAATCTCGAGGGCCGCTGCTTCGTGACCTTCGGCGGGCTGCCGCCGGAGAAGCTGACGGGCAAGGGCCAGGCGTTCGTCGACCGCTACCGGAAAAAGTTCGGCGAGCTTCCCGAGGCCTACGCGGTGTACGGCTACGAGGCCACCTGCGTCGCCCTGCAGGCGATCCGCGAGGTGGGCACGAAGGATCGGCGGGCGATCACCGAGCGGGCACTGGCGATCCGCGAGTTCGACGGCGCGCTGGGGAAGTGGGGGTTCGACGCCAACGGCGACACCACCATGCGGACGCTGACGGTGAGCGTGGTCCGCGGCGGGAAGTTCGAGTTCGAGGAGATTCTCGATGCTGCCGACGGGGAGGACGCCGCTCCCTGAGTCGGCCCACGACGCATGACCTTCTTCCTCCAGCAGTGCCTGATCGGGCTCACCAACGGGGCCCTCGTCGCGCTCGTGGCCCTCGGCTATACGATGGTCTACGGCATCATCCGGCTGATCAACTTCGCGCACGGCGATCTGATCATGCTCGGGGCCTGCCTCGCGCTCACGCTCGTGTCGGCCCTGGGCATGGCGGGCTGGACCGGAGGAGCGACGTGGCTCGGCGTCGCCCTGCTCGTCGTGCTCTGCGGCCTGTTCTGCGGTGGGCTCAACGTCGCCGTCGATCGCATCGTCTACCGGCCCCTCCGCTCCGCGCCCAAGCTCGCCCCGCTGGTGTCGGCCATCGGCGTGTCGTTCATCTTCATGAACGTCGGGCTGTTCTGGCTGGGGCCCGCCGACCGCTCCTTTCCCGAGCTGCTCCCGGCCACGAACCTGCTCGCCGGCGAGGGGCTCCAGTTCACCGCCAAGGATCTGCTCGTGATCGTGGTGGTGGTGCCCCTGATGATCGGGCTGTCGGTGCTCGTGAAGTCGACGCGGCTCGGCAAGGCGATGCGGGCCGTCTCGCAGGATCCCACGGCGGCGGCGCTCGTCGGCATCGACGTCGATCGCGTGATCGCGGCCACCTTCTTCGTGGGCGGGTTCCTCGGCGGCGCCGCCAGCGTGATCTACGGCCTGTACATCAACACCATCGGCTTTCAGATGGGCTTCCAGAACGGCCTCTACGCCTTCACGGCGGCCGTGCTGGGGGGCATCGGCAGCATCCCCGGCGCGGTGGTGGGCGGGATCGTCATCGGGCTCGTCCGCGCCCTGTCGAGCGCGTACGTCGGCGAACGCTGGACCGGGGCGATCGTGTTCGCGATCCTGATCGTGATCCTCGTCTTCCGCCCGGACGGGCTGCTCGGCCGCGGCACGAAGGAGAAGGTGTGATCATGCCACGCGACGCGCTCGGGACACCGGCCGCCACGGCCACCGCGCGAGGGGGTGTGATCGCCCTCCTCCGCGAGCGGTGGGACTTCGTCGCCCTGGTGGCGTTGGCGATCGCCCCACTGGTGGTGCCCGCGCTCGGCGGGGCGCTCGGTGGCCAGGTGACCACGCTGTTCATCTACTGCATCCTGGCGCTCGGCCTGAACGTGATGGTGGGGTACACGGGCTTGGTGCACCTCGGCATCGCGGCGTTCTTCGGCATCGGCGCCTACCTGTTCGCGATCCTGACCGTGCCGATGTACCCGTTTCAGATGCGGTTCGTGACGGCGGCGGCGGTGAGCGCCCTGGCCACGGCCGCGATCGGCCTGGCGCTCGGAGCGCCCACGCTCCGCCTCCGGGGCGACTATCTGGCGATCGTGACGCTCGGATTCGGCGAGGTGGTGAAGGTCACGCTCCGGAATCTGGAGCAGATCACCGGGGGCATGAAGGGGCTCAATCCCGTGCCGCCACCGGGGGCGGGCGTGAAACTCGGCGGCATGGATCTCGGGCTGGCGTTCGCGGTCGATCCCCGCTGGTTCTACTACCTCTCGCTGCTCGTGCTGGCTGGGGTGGTGATCGCCATGCGGCGGCTGGAAAACTCCAGGCTGGGTCGCGCCTGGGTGGCCGTCCGCGAGGACGAACTGGCCGCCGAGGCGATGGGCGTGTCGGCGACCCGCGTGAAGCTCTCGGCGTTCGCCATGTCGTCGGCCGTCGCCGGACTGGCCGGCTGCCTCTACGCCGCGAGCCTCTCGACGACGGCCGATCCCAACGCCTACGACTTCAACCGCTCGATCATGGTGCTGTGCGCGGTGATCCTCGGCGGGCTGGGCAGCATTCCGGGCACCCTGCTGGGGGTCGCCCTGCTCGTGGGCTTCGACACCGTGCTCGCGCCCTGGGCCGACGCGACGATCCAGCAGTGGGACATCAACCCGACGGGCTCGAGCCTGCTGTCGTTCAGCGGCTGGCGGCTGGCGATCTTCGGGCTCGCCCTGATCCTGGTGATGCGGTACCGGCCCGCGGGGCTCGTGCCCTCGCGGCGGATGGCCGCGGAGCTCCACGAGGCCCATCCATGAGCGGCTCGATGCCCAACGCGGGCGGGCAGCGGCCGATGGCGGCGCAGCCCCTGCTCGACATCGATCGGCTGACGATCCGCTTCGGCGGGCTCGTGGCCGTTTCGGATCTCGATCTGGAGGTGCCGCAGGGAACGGTGATGTCGGTGATCGGTCCCAACGGCGCCGGCAAGACCACCGCCTTCAACTGCATCAGCGGCATCTACGCGCCGACCTCGGGCACCGTGCGATTCCACGGCCGGAGGCTCGAGCGGGCCTGGGCGCCGCGGGTGGTGTGGGGCGCGCTGGGCCTCGGGCTGCTGACCGGGCTGCTGTTCGCCCTCGCCGCCGTCGATGTCGATCGGCTCTGGTTGGCCGTCGTCAAGCGGGGCATGATCACGGGCGAGCCATTCACGGTGGCCGGCGTGGCCGACCGGCTGCGGGGCTACTTCCGCGCCGAACTCGCGATCGACCAGATGGCCGGGAAGTGGCGGGTGGTGAGTGCCGACGGCTCCGACGTGCTCGCCATCAAACGCGACCTCGAGGAGGCCCGCGCCGTCCGCAACCAGCTGCAGGCGGCCGTGACGGCCCGCCGCGCGGGCCCCGGCACGGTCCCCGACGTCACCGACACCGAGCGGACGGGGGCCGTCGGGGCCGCCACGCCCCTGCCGATCAAGGAGGAGGTGCTCGACCGCCTCGCCGCCGGCAAAGCGCGGATCCGCTGGCGGGGAATCCTCGGGTTCCTGTTCGGCGGGCTGCTCGGCACCGCCGGCACGCTGGCCGTGTGGAAGCGGGGTCGTCGGTCGCCGCACGTGGTGGCCCGCTCGGGAATCTCGCGGACCTTTCAGAACATCCGGCTGTTCTCCAACATGACGGTGCTGGAGAACGTGCTCATCGGCCTCGACCGCACGATCCCGGGAGGCGTGCCCGCGATGCTCGTCCGCACGCCGGCGAATCGCGCCGCCGAGGCGGCCGCTCGCGGCCGGGCGTTGGCCGAGCTCTCGTTCGTGGGGCTGGCCGGCGACGCCAACCGCATCGCCGGGGAGCTGCCGTATGGCGACCAGCGCCGGCTGGAGATCGCCCGTGCCCTGGCGACCGGCGCGGAGCTGCTGCTGCTGGACGAGCCGGCCGCCGGCATGAACCCCGCCGAGACGGCCGACCTCGCGGCCCTCGTGGAGCGGATTCGCGACCGCGGGGTCACCGTGCTGCTCATCGAGCACCACATGAACGTGGTGATGCGGGTGAGCGACCGGGTGGCCGTGCTCGACCATGGCGTCAAGATCGCCGAGGGCACCCCGGCGGAGGTGCGGCGTGACGAGAAGGTGATCGAGGCCTATCTGGGCGGGGAGGCGTGATCCGGGATGCCGCTGCTGGAAGTTCGTGATCTCGAGGCGGGATACGGTCCGATCCGGGCGCTCGATCGGGTGTCGCTCGACGTCGACGACGGCGAACTGGTGGCCCTGATCGGCGCCAACGGCGCCGGCAAGACCACCCTCCTGATGGCGATCTCGGGCGTGGTGCCGCCCCGCGGCGGCTCGCTCCGCTTCGCCGGCGGCGGCCTCGGCGGGCTCCGCCCGCACGAGGTCATGCGGCTCGGTGTCGGCCACGCCCCGGAGGGGCGGCGGATCTTTCCGCGGCTCACCGTCCGCGAGAACCTCGAACTCGGCGGCTTCACGCAGACTGACCGCGGCAGGCTCCAGCGCGACATCGACGAGGCCTGCGGGCTGTTTCCGGTGCTCGGCGAGCGGATGGATCAGCTCGGCGGCACCCTCTCCGGGGGCGAGCAGCAGATGCTCGCGATCGCCCGGGCGCTCGTCGGCCATCCGCGGCTCCTGCTGCTCGACGAGCCGTCGCTGGGCCTCGCGCCCTTGATCGTGGCCCGCGTGTTCGAGGTGATCGCGTCGCTCTCCGCCCGGGGGATCGCCGTGCTGCTCGTCGAGCAGAATGCCCGGGCGGCGCTCAAGCTGGCGAACCGCGGCTACGTGCTCGAGACGGGGCGGATCACGCTGACGGGCAGCGGGGCCGACCTCGCGGCCGACCGCCGCGTCCGCGACGCCTATCTCGGCGAGGGGTAGCCGCCGCGGCACCTCATGCTGCGGCCTTGGCGGCGATCACCTGGAGGAGATCGTCCCAGCTCTTCACGAAGGCGGCGGCGCCCTGCGCCTGGAGCCGCTCGCCGAGCGCGGGGATGTCGACGCCTGCGCGGGCGATCTCGAACAGCGTCCGCGACGATTGGCCGCCGCCGGGCGAGAGCACGCCGCCGAGCGTGCCGTGATCCGCGAAGGCGAGCAGGGTGGGTTCGGGCATGGTGTTGATCGTGTGCGGCGCGGCGAGCCCCCGCACGTAGAGGTGGTCGCTGAGGGCGGGGTCTTTCGTGCCCGTGCTCGCGAACAGGAGCCGCTGCGGCAGCGCGCCGAAGTTCGCCAGTCGCTGGAAGCGGTCGGAGGCGAGCAGCGCGCGATAGGCCTCGTAGCACCGTGCCCCCACGGCGATGCCGAGCGTGCTGGTGAGCGCCGGCGGCAGGTCGGCGGCCGAGGCTGCGTCCCAGCGGCTGATGAACAGCGACGCGACGCTCACCACCCGCGGTGAGAGCCCGGCGTCGATTCGCCGCTCGACGCCGCGGAGATAGGCCTCCGCGGCGGCCAGGTAGTCGTCGGGGGTGAACAGCAGCGTGACGTTCACCGGCACCCCCGCCGCGATCGCCTCCTCGATCGCCGGCAGGCCCTGCGGCGTCCCCGGGATCTTGATGAACAGGTTGGGGCGGCCGGCGCGGGCGAACAGGTCTTTCGCGGCGGCGAGCGTGGCCGCGGCGTCGTAGGCCAGATGGGGCGAAACCTCGAGCGACACCCAACCGTCGAGGCCGCCGGTGCGGTCGTGGATGGGCCGGAAGAGGTCGGCGGCCCGCGTCAGGTCGTCGAGGGCGAGCTCGAAGAACACGCCCTCGGCGTCGAGGCCCGACCGGGACGTGGCGGCGATCGCGGCGTCGTAGGCGGCGCTCCCCTTGACCGCGAGGTTGTAGATCGTCGGATTGCTCGTCAGGCCGGTGATCGACAGGTCGGCCACGTAGCGGGCCAGCGTGCCGTCGTCGAGCATCGTGCGGGTGATGGTGTCGAGCCACAGGCTCTGGCCGAGGCGGTGGAGGGCGGCGGTGGCGTTCACGAGGGCTCCCTTCCGTGCACGAGATCGAGGATGGCGGGGCCGAAGTCGGCGAGCCGTTTCTCGCCGATGCCCTTGCAGCGGAGCAGGGCGGCCGGCGAATCGGGACGCTCCCGGGCGATGGCCCGCAGCGCCTTGTCGTCGAGGATCGTCCAGGCGGGCTTGCCCCGGGCCTCGGCGATCTGCCGGCGCCAGCGGCGGAGCCGGTCGAAGAGGTCTCGATCGACGCCCTGCCAGTCGTCGGCATCGGCCTTCGAGGCCTTGGCCCTGCCCACGCGAGGCGCGATCAGCACCACCTCGCGGGTGCCGCGGAGCACCTCCCACGAGCGGTCGTTGAGCGTGATCACCGGCCGGTCGCCGGCCGTCCGGGCGAGGAGCTCCTGATCGAGCAGCTGGTGCACGAGGTTCTCGGCCGCCCGTTGGTCGACGCTGGCGAGCAGGCCGAACGTCGAGAGCCGGTCGTGGCCGTGCCGGACCACGGCGTCGGTCTTCGCGCCCCGGAGCACCTCGCAGACGTGCCGCACGCCGAACCGCTCCTGGACCCGCGCCACGCAGGACAGGATCTTCTGCGCCGTCACCGTGGCGTCGGGCAGGGCATCGGTCTCCCCGAGGCAGACGTCGCAGGCGCCGCAGGCCGCCGCCGGATACGGCTGGCCGAAATACTCGGACAGGGCCGCATGCCGGCAGCGGGCCGCCTGGGCGTAGCGCCGCATCGAGAGCAGGTGCTCCATCCCGGAGGCCACGAGCCGGCCCTGTTCCTCGGGCTCGAGCTCCGACTCCTCCGCGCTCTTGCGAACGAGCGACTCCCAGCTGAACACGTCGGCCGACGAGTAGAGGAGCACGCACTCGGCGGCGAGGCCGTCGCGGCCCGCACGGCCGGTCTCCTGCTGGTAGGCCTCGAGGCTCTTCGGAAGCGACGTGTGGAGCACGAGCCGCACGTCGGAGCGATCGATGCCCATCCCGAAGGCGACGGTGGCCACGACCACGTCGATCGTCTCGCGGGTGAAGGCCTCCTGGGTGCGGTGCCGCTCGCGGGCGTCGAGGCCCGCGTGGTAGGGGCGGGCGAGCAGCCCCTCGGCGGCGAGGCGGGCCGCGACCCGCTCCGTCTCCTTCCGGGAAATGCAGTACACGATCGACGCCTCGCCCCGATGGCGGCCGAGGATCGCGAGCGTCTGGGCGATGCGATCGGTGCGGGGCACGACCCGGTACACGAGGTTCGGCCGATCGAACGTGCCGACCAGTTGCACCGGGTCGCGGAGGGCGAGCTGGCGGGCGATGTCGGCCCGCACCTGCGGCGTGGCCGTGGCCGTGAAGGCGTGGATGCTGGCGGCGGGAAAGCGGTCGCGGAGCAGCGCGAGCTGGCGATACTCGGGTCGAAAGTCGTGGCCCCACTGGCTGATGCAGTGCGCCTCGTCGATCGCGAACCGCCGCACGCCCACCCGGGCCAGGAGATCGAGCAGGCCGGTGTTGACGAGCCGCTCGGGAGCCGTGAACACCAGCCGCAGTTCGCCCGCCGCCAGCCGGTCGCGAACCGCCTGCCGCTCGCCCTGCGACATGCCGCCGTGGAGCGCCGCGGCCGGGTAGCCGATGGCCTCGAGCGTGTCGACCTGGTCCTTCATGAGCGCGACCAGCGGCGACACCACGACGTCGGTCGCACCGTCGACGAGCGGGGGCAGCTGGTAGCAGAGGCTTTTGCCGCCGCCGGTGGGCATCACGACGAGCGAGTCGCGGCGATCGAGGGCGGCGGCGATCGCGTCGGCCTGGAGCGGTCGGAGCCGGTCGAAGCCCCAC
>JBIIMU010000064.1:0-9258 GCA_044337845.1 Pirellulales bacterium
CAGTCGGTGGATCGCCCGGCGCCGCGCTCCCGACGAACCGTGCCGCCGCAGGCGGGCGAACAGCTTGGGGAGCGTGCCGGAATGGAATCCGGGCAGGAGCAGGCGGCGCATCGTCTCGCCGTGGTGCCCCACGGCGGTGGGCCGCAGCGTGGCCGCCCGGTTGGCGGCATAGAGCCGCCAGTTCTCCTTGAGCTCCCAGGCAAGGAAGCCGAACACGCCCGGGATCGCGGTCGAGACGAACGTCACGGCCGTCAGGGCGAGCCCGCGCTCCATGCCGGTCGTCGACACCAGCTGCGACGCCACGACCGGGATCATCGGCACGAGCAGCTTGTGCGACACCGTGACGACGGGAAAGTGCTTGATCGGGTTGAGCTGCGGCTCGATGAGCAGCGTCACGCAGAACCGGATGCCTGACTCGATGACCGACCACGCGGCGCCCAGGATGGCCTTGATCGCGAGCATCAGGCCCGACTCGTCGGTCCGGAATCGCAGGCTCTCGTCGACCGCGTAGAGCGTGCCTTCCACGAGGTCGAGCGCCCGCCGGAACACGTCGACGATCCACGCGATCAGGCCCACGATCACGTGGGCGTGGAACTGCCGCAGCAGCCGGCCGGCGGTCTCGACGGCCTGGTCGTGGAACTGCCGGCCCGCGGGGGAGTTGAGCGCGGCCGCGGCCAGCGCGAAGACGGCCGGCGGGAACCAGCGGGTGCCGCGATCGATCCAGCCGCCGTGATGGGGCAGCAGGAGCCACACCACGCCGGTCACCACGAGCGGGCTCAAGGCGTATTCGACGAACCAGCGAACCGGCCGGCTCCGCACCAGCCAGGCGACCGGCGGCAGCCTCACCAGCCAGGCCGGCAGCACCACCGCCAGCAGGCGGATCGCCGCCGCCGCGGCCCGCACCGCCTGCCAGGCCGCGCGTCGCACGGCGGGCAGGTGCAGGAGCATCCACACGATCGCGGCGATGACGAGCATGCGGCCGCGGGTGTAGACGTGCCACGGCTCGCCGAGCGAGTACGCCGTGACCGGCTCGACGATGTGCTCGATGCCCCGCAGGGCGATCCAGGCGCCGCCCAGCGGCAGGAGCAGGTGCGTGGTCACGAGCCGGCCGATGCCCGTCCCGAAAAATGGCGCGCTGAGCCGCTGCATCACCGCGAGATAGGCCGGTGCGGGTCGGTACACGCCGTCGAGCGCGGCCGCCAGCCGGGCGTCGAGGCGGAGGAGCTCGTCGCCGTGCACCCAGTCGGCCGCGGTGCCGAGGTCATGAAGCTTGAGCTGGTTCCGCGAGATCGCATCCCGCACGCTGCCGAACGACACGAAGCCGCGATCCATGATCGCGTCGAGCAGCTCGTCCACGAGCTTCTCGCGGGCGGCCTCCTCCACGAGCGTCTGCGGCGCGAGCCCCGACTCGGCGAGGCACCGCTCCAGCCGCGGCCGGAGCGACTCGCGGGCGGCGGTGTCGGTGGTGGCCACGGCCTCCTCCAGCACGCGGTCGCCGGCCGCCCGCACCTCGTCGGGCACGTCGACCACCGGCAGCCGCTTGAGCGCCGCGGTCGCGTGGCGATGGATCAGCACCAGCCGCTGGCAGGGCAGCGGGATCGCCAGCGGCCGCCGGCCCAATGTGAACAGCCACGGCAGCAGCTGGGTGCGGAAACTCTCCCGCTCGGAGTCGACGCAGATCTTCTGGAGGTCGTAGAGCAGCCGGGCCTCGGGGCTCCACGTCGATCCGCCGGTGTGTTCGACGAGCCCGCGGATGAACGTCGCCGCCGCGTCGCCGGTGGCGGAGTCGAGGTCGAGCGCCCAGGCCAGACGGCGGGCGAGGGTGTCGACCTGGCGGGCGAGCCTGCCGGGCGCGGGCCGCGCCGTCTCGGGCCGTGCGGTCATCGCCCGCCATTCGTCGATCGCCGCACGGACGGTGTTGCCCGTGGGGGCGGTGCGGTCGGCGCGGCGGCGGAGCACCGAGGCCCGCGGCCGCAGCCAGGGAATCCCCCAGCGCGTTCCGTTCGGTCGGCCGGGGGGCTGGCCCTCGTCGCGTGGCGGCGGGGCCGCGCCGGGATCGTGTCCGGGAGGCCGGGCCCGCGCCGCCAGCGCGGCCGCGCCGACCGCCTCCTCGAGCCGGGTCGCCAATGGCCCCGGCTGCTCGATCGCGGGAAACCAGGCGGCCAGGGACGCGGGCTCGAATCGGCTCCGCTCGAGAAAGACGGCGATGAACTCCGCGAGCACCTCGGCGTCGGATGCGTCGCGAGCGACGAGTCCCTCCCGCATCAGCACGTCGCGGGCCTCGGCGCGAGCGTCGCCGCCGATCCAGGCGGCGACGTCGCCCTCGCGGTCCGCCACCAGCCTGGCGGCCGCCAGGTCGAGCAGGGCGTGGAATGTCCGCCGCCAGTAGGCGTCGTGCACCCCCCCCATCCCGCCGTCATCAGGTCGGTCGTCGGCCGGTCGGGCCACGACGGCGACGAGATCCGGCAGGTCGGCCGGCGGCACGACCAGGTCGCCGGCCACCTCGGCGAGCCTGCGCGCCGAGAGCACGACCGCCTCGCGATGGGGTAGCCGGCCGAGCCCGAGCGGCTCGTCGCGGTGCCGCCGCGCGACGGCCCGCACGACCCGCGGCGGGGCGAAGATCACCTCGGGAACCTGGCCGCGAAGGGCCCGCTCGAGGGCGAAGGCGTCGGACGCCGGCAGGACGTCGGCCATGGGCCGTCACTCGGACTCGAGGAGCTTGCGTGCCTCCTCGATCTGCCGCCGCTTCGTCTCGTCGACCGTGGGCCACGTGAGCCCCAGGCCGCGGATCGTGTCGGCGAGCACGGCCGCCACCACGGCCCGACTGACCCACTTGCGGTCGGCCGGCACCACGTACCACGGCGCATGGTCGGTGCTCGTGGCGGCGATCGCCTCTTCGTAGGCCCGCATGTAGCCGTCCCAGTGCTGCCGTTCGGCGACGTCGGAGGGCGAGAACTTCCAGAGCTTGTCGGGCTCTTCGATGCGGGCGAGGAATCGCTTCCGCTGCTCCTTACGAGACACGTTGAGGAAGAACTTCACGATCGCGGTGCCGTTGCGGGCGAGGTGCCGCTCGAAGGCGTTGATGTCGTCGAACCGGTCGGCCCAGGTCCGCGAACCGGGCTTCACATCCGGAATCCGCTGCGCTTCGAGGAGCCGCTCGTGCACGCGCACGATCAACACCTCCTCGTAGTACGAGCGGTTGAAAATCCCGATCCGCCCGCGCTCCGGCACCTGCTTCATGCATCGCCAGAGAAACGTGTGGTCGAGCTCCTCGGCCGACGGGTGCTTGAAGCTGGTGACCTCCACGCCCTGCGGATTGATGCCCGACATGACGTGCTTGATGGCGCCGTCCTTGCCGGCCGCGTCCATGGCCTGGAAAATCACGAGCACGCTCCAGGTGTCGCTCGCCCAGAGGAGCTCCTGCATGCGGGCCAGCTCGGCGACGCCGTCCGCGAGGACCTCGTCGGCGTACCGGCGGCGATCCTTCTCGGGGATATCGTCGTCGCCCGCCCAGGCCGGGTCGTGATCGGCGAGTTTGAATCGCCCCCCGGCGGGGACGCGGAACAGGTTCTTGGTCTTCGCGAGGTCGAGGGCCACGGGGAATGCTCCGGATTTTGGCCCCATCATAGCGGTCCCCTCCCCGCCCGCGGCCGCGCGGCGAACAATGGGACGGTTCCGCCCATCCCCGGGAGTTCATGCGGCATGCCCACGGTGCAGGTTGGCGACACGGCCCCGACGTTCACCGCCCCGCTCCAGGACGGCGGCACCTTCGATTCGGCCACGCTGCTCGGGCGAAAGTGGCTGGTCTTGTTCTTCTACCCCAAGGACAACACGCCGGTGTGCACGCGGGAGGCCTGCGCCTTCCGCGACTCCTACGAGGCGTTCGTCGCCGCCGGCGCCGAGGTGGTGGGGGTGAGCAGCGACTCCGCGGCGACGCACGCCCGGTTCGCGGAAAAGCACCGGCTGCCGTTTCCCATCGTGGCCGACACCGACCGGCGGCTGCGGCGGCTGTTCGGCGTCGTGAATCCCCTGGGCGTGATTCCGGGCAGGGTCACGTACGTGATCGACCGCGAGGGCGTTGTGCGGCTCGTCTACGCGGCGCTGTTCGCGTCCGACGCGCACGTGAAGCAGGCCCTGGCCGCCGTCGGCGGCTAGCGGTGGCGTGGCGTCCCGGATCACTCCGGGAGGTGGAAGAACCCGATCGCCAGGATCAGGTAGACGCCGAGCAGCAGGAAGCCTTCGAACCAGGTGGCCTGGCCGTCCGAGATCAGTTCGCGGGTGATGATCGTCGCCAGCACGATCGCGACCACCTCGAAGGGTGTGAAGGCGAGGTCCATCGGCTGCCCCATCGCGCGGCCGGCGAACACGAGCAGCGGGGCGACGAGCAGCACGAGCTGGATGCTCGAGCCGACGGTCGCGGCGAGCACGAGCGACGGCTTGCCCCGCCGCGCGAAGTGAAACCCCGACAGCACCTCGCCCAGACTGCCCGCTCCGCCGAGCAGCACGAGGCCGCTGAAGGTGTTCGAGAGTCCGAGACGCTTGGCGGTGGGCTCGAGCGCGTGCGACAGCACCTCGGTGATCACGCCGAGCGCGATGGCGGCCGCGACGAGCACGAGCCCGCTGCGCCACAGGGGTTCCTCGCGATGCCCGTCCGGCAGCGCCTGATCCTCCGGCAGGCTCGTTCCGCCGACGCCGCCGCAGAGGGTGACGGCGACGTTCATCAGGTACATGCCGATGAGCACGAACGACATCTCGAACGAGAGGTCGCGCGTGCCCTCGGGGGTGCCGATGCTGAACATCGCCGGCACGATGAAGCAGAACGCGCAGATCATGAGCATCGCGGCGTTGACGGCGAGCCGCCGCGGATCGAACCGCTGGACGCCGTGGCGGAGACCGCCCGCGACGAGGGCCACGCCGAGGCTGACCAGCAGATTCGCGAGGATGGCGCCCGTGAGCGAGGCCTTCACGACCGCCGTGAGCCCGTTGGAGAGGGCGACCCCGCCGATGATCAGCTCGGGCAGGTTGTTGAGGGTCGAGTTGAGCAGGCCCCCGAGCGTGGGGCCCAGACGGGCGGCGATCCGCTCCGTGGCGTCGCCGATCAGCCCCACCAGCGGCACGACCGCCACCAGGGCTGCCAGGAACACGGCGGGCGGCGGCGCCTCGCGCCACGCCAGGGCCAGTGCCAGCGGCACCGCGGCCAGCAGCCAGCGGGCGGTCATGGGGACGACCACCCGAACGGAATCGCAGGCCGGATGACAGAATGGTGCATGAGCGGCACATTCTTCGCATCCGGACGGCGAATGCAACCGCCCGCCGAACCTCCCACACCGTCCCGAGGCTTCCGTGCCATGAGCGGGTCCACCCACGACGTCGCCGCCGCCACTCGCTGGTTCGCCCAGTGGAGCTGCTACCGCTCCATCGTCGACCACGACTGGATGAGCCACGCGGCGATCGCCGCGGCGATCCGAGCCCGGCTGGCCGACCGCCGGCGACCGTTCACGGTGCTCGACCTCGGGTGCGGCGACGCCGACCCGGCGATCCGGGCCCTCGAGGGCACCGCGGTGGCGGCGTACACCGGCGTGGATGCCGCGGCCGCCGCCCTGGCCGAGGCCCGGCGGCGCTTGGCCAGCGTGCCCTACGCCGTCACGCTGGCGACGGCCGACGCGGTGGACGACGTCGGGGCACGGGCCGCACGCGGCGAGCGGTTCGACGTGGTACTGGCGAGCTATCTCGTCCATCACTTTCCCGCCGCCGTCAAGCGGCGGTTCTTCGGCGACTGCCGCCGGGTGCTGGCCCCGCACGGGGAGTTCTTCTTCGCCGACGTGCATCGCCTTCCGGGCACGAGCCGCGACGAATACCTGGCGGCGTACGTGGAGGGCATGCGGGCGTGGCAGCCGATCACGCCCGAGGCCTATGCGGCGACCTGCGACCACCTGCTCGCCTACGATTTTCCGGAAACGGAGGCCTTCATCCTGGAGGCGGCCGCGGCGGCGGGCTTCGACCCATCGTCTCCCCTGCTCTTCGCCGATGCCGCCGGCTTTCACCGGCTCCTGCGGTTCACCGCCGCGCCGAGGGCCTCATGACCGCGCCGCGATCGACCACCGCCGGCCGGGTCGCCGACCTCGAGCGGCTCCTCGCCGTGGCCCGCCGGCTCGGGGCCACCGTCGACCTCGACGCCATGCTGGCGGCGGTCGTGGATGCCGCCACGGCCCTGCTCGACTGCGAGCGGGCGACGGTGTTTCTCTACGACCAGCACGCCGACGAGCTCTGCAGCCGGATCGCGACCGGGATCGCCGACTCGCCGATCGCCGAGATCCGGTTTCCGGCGAGCCGCGGCATCGCGGGCGACGTGGCCCGGACCGGCCGGCTCGAGAACCTCGCCGACGCCTACGCCGACGACCGCTTCAATCCCGAGTTCGACCGCGCCAGCGGCTTTCGCACGCGGAGCATGCTCGCCGTCCGCCTCGCGGGCCACGACGACGCCACGGTCGGCGTGCTGCAGCTGCTCAACAAGCGGGCCGGCGCGTTCGACGACCGCGACGAGGAGATCGCCGGCTTTCTGGGGAGCCAGGCGGGGGTGGCGATCCAGCGGCAGCGGCTTCTCGACCACTTCGCCGAGAAGCAGCGGATCGAACGCGACCTCGGGATCGCCCGCTCGATCCAGCAGGGCCTCCTGCCGCGGGAGAACCCGAGCGTGCCCGGATTCGACATCGCCGGCTGGAACCGCCCAGCCGACGAGACGGGGGGCGACTTCTTCGACTTCCTGCCGCTCGAGGGCGGCCGCCTGGCGGTGGCGATCGCCGACGCCACGGGGCACGGCATCGGGCCGGCGCTCGTGAGCGTGGAGGCGCGGGCCCTGCTGCGTGCCGTGGCGGGCGGGGCCGCGGGCCTCGAAGCGTCGGTCAACGCCGTGCACCGCCTGCTGTGCCTCGATCTTCCCGAGAATCGCTTCGTCACGGCCTTCTGCGGGGTGCTCGATCCGACGTCGGCCGTGCTGGACTACCTCAGCGCCGGGCAGGGCCCGATCCTGCTCTACGAGGCGGCGACCGCGGCGGTGCGGGAGCTTCCGGTGCAGGGGCTGCCGCTGGCGTTCTACCCCGAGGCCAGCTACGAGGGCGTGGTGCGGGTGGCGTTGGCACCCGGCGACGCGGTCGTGCTCGTCACCGACGGCTTCTACGAGTGGGCCGACGCGCACGGCGAGGCGTTCGGCGAGGAACGGGTCCGCGACATCGTTCGCAGGCTGCACGACCGGCCGGCGGCCGAGATCATCGCCGCCATCTATCGGGCCGTGGTGGACTTCGCCGGCGGCACGCGGCAGGCGGACGATCTCACCGCCGTGATCGTGAGGAGGACGGCCGCCAGCACGGGCACGACCGGGACCGACGGCTCCGGCACGCTCGCGACCTGCACTCCGCCGTCGGCCTGACCAAGCGGGCCACCGACGAGGAACTCGGAGACGTCGAGGATGTCGACGACGCCGTCGTAGTTGAAGTCGCCGTCGGACCAGATGGCGCCCGGGCCCGCGTCGACCATGCCGGCGGCCGCGAACTGCGACACGTCGAGGATGTCCATGACGCCGTCGAGATTGGTGTCGCCCGGAACAGTGGCCGCGACGGTCATGGAGCCGTCTCCGTTCGTGACCCAGCCGATCGTGCGGGACTCCCCGGCGGCGATGGCCGATGCGACGGCGGCCGACACGATCCCGGACGCGCCGGTCCACGATCCGTCGCCGCGGCCGACGAGCAGCTGGGCCACGAGCGTGCCGGCATCGATGCCCCCGGCGGCCACGTCGAACCGACCGACGCCGACATCCACCGCTCCGCCGGCGAAGGCGACGGCGGCGGCCCGCGCCCCGGCCGGCCCGAGCACGGCGGTGCCGCCGGCCAGGACGCGGAGGCGGCCCGCGCCGAGGCTCCCCGCGTGGTCGAGCCAGAGCGTGCCGTTGGCCACCGAGGTGGTGCCGCTGTGCGTGTTGGCCGCCGCGAGCCGCAGCCGGCCGCCGTCCACGGCGAGATGGAGCCGCCGCCCGCCCCCCAGCACCGAGTCGACCAGCGTGCCGGCGAAGGCCGAACTCCCCGTCACGGTGAGCGTCGCGTCACGGATCGCGGAGCTGTTGCCGATCGTGGCCGACGCCGGGCCCTTGGCGATCCCGGCCAGCGTCTGATCGAAGCCGGCGAGGTCGAGGGTCGCAGCCCCGTTGGTCGCCATCGACAGGACCGCGTCGGTCGCGATCCCGTTGGCGGCGCCGATGCGGAGCATGCCGGAGTCGTGATGCAGGGCGGCGTACGAGCCCCCGCCGGCGAGCGTGACGGTGCCACTGCTCACTGAAACCCGCGCACCGCCCGCGGCCACGATCGGACTCGACACCAGCAGGTCGCCGCCGGCGTTCGAGCCGAACACGCCGCCGGCAGCCGGGTGGGCGAGGATCGTGATCGTGCCCCCGGCGAGCACGCCGCGGCCGATGCCCTCGTGCTGGATGAGCCCTGCGAGCGACGTCCCCGAGCCGCCGTCCACGACGATGGCGTTGGTGAGCGTGGACGTGGCGAGCACCGCCAGCCGGCGGGCGGATCCCGTGATCGTGACGGCGCCGGTGCCGAGGGCCCCCGACGTGGCCGCCGTGAGCGTGCCCCCGCGGAGGCTCGTGCCGCCGGTGTAGGAGGACGACCCGGAGAGCCGCTGGGTGCCGTTGCCGATCTTCGCGAGGGCGAGGGTCTGTGCCGTTCCCTGGGTGAGCGTGCCGGTGAAGGTGCCGCTGGCGTCGGCGCTGCCGATCGTCAGCGTGCGAACGGTGTTGATCGTGGTGGTGACGCTGCCCGCGCCGTCGAGGCCGTTGATCGTGTGGCTGTTGCCGTACAGGTCGAGCGTGGTGCCGGCGGCCATCGTCACGTTCGCCTTGCCCGTGCCCGACGGGAGCACGTTGGCCGTGAGCAGAGAGAGGGTGCCGCCGTCGATGCGGGTGCTGCCGGAGTAGGTCTTGGGCGACCCGGAAAGCCGCCACGTGCCCGGGCCCTCCTTGACGAGCGACACCGTTCCCGACCCCGCGTCGCCGATGCCGGCGGCGATCGTGTTGAAGGCGGTGGAACTGCCGCCGAGCACGAGCGTGCGGCTTCCCCCGCCCGCCATCGAGATGTCGGCGGTGCCGCCGAGCACGAGGTTGCCGCTGCCGTGCCGCTCGATCCGGCCGCCGCTTCCCGTGAGCGTGAGGCCGCGGTCGATCGTGACCGCCGGTCCCGTGTACTGGAGCGTGCCGCCGTCGAT
>JBIIMU010000065.1:0-9134 GCA_044337845.1 Pirellulales bacterium
GTCGCATCGCCATGGGCATTCTCCCTTGCCGTGGGCATCGCGAAAGCGGATCCGGGCTTCATGCCCGACCGTCATCCTGACGGGCGACCGCTCTCCAAACTGTATATCGGCCGAATCGGCCGTCAGGGTTTGGCCGATTTCCCTGCCTGCACGGAATGAGCGGCCCACGGGCGCTCGCCGTGGAAACCTGGAGCGGTTGGGGAAACCGTCCGGGGGTCAGACGGGGGGCGTCGCCCGCTGCTGGTCGGCCATCCGGCCGGCCCGGAAGGCGTCGCCGATGCTCTTGGGCACGAGCGACTCGGCCTGGAGCAGCCGGGCCCGGTTCTCGGCGGTGGCCGCCTTCATCTCCTGCTCGCGGGCGATCGCCACGCTCCGCCGCTCCTCGGCCTTGGCGCGGGCGACGCGGGTGTCGGCCTCGGCCTGGTCGGCCTGCAGCCGGGCGCCGATGTTCTCCCCGACCTCGATGTCGGCGATGTCGATCGAGACGATCTGGAACGCGGTCTGGGCGTCGAGGCCGCGATGCAGCACCGCCTTCGAGATCGTGTCGGGATGCTCCATCACCTGGAAGTGGCTCTCCGAGGAGCCGATCGACGTGATGATCCCCTCGCCCACGCGGGCGATGATCGTCTCCTCGGTCGCGCCCCCGATGAGCTGCTGGAGGTTGGTCCGCACCGTCACGCGAGCCTTGATCTTGAGCTCGACGCCGTTCTTGGCGACGGCCGAGAGCGTCGACTTGCCGCTGGCGCTGTCGGGGCAGTCGATGACCTTGGGATTGACGCTCGTCTGCACGGCGTCGAGCACGTCGCGGCCCGCGATGTCGATCGCGCAGGCCCGGTCGAAGTCGAGATCGAGGTCGGCCCGCTGGGCCGCGATCAGCGCGCGGATCACGCGGGGCACGTCGCCGCCGGCGAGGTAGTGGGCCTCGAGCAGCCGCGGCGTGATGTCGGGCCCGAGCCCGGCCTGCGTCGCCATGATCCGGGCCTGCACGATCGTCCGCGCGTTCACCTTGCGGAGGCTCATGCCGAGCAGCTCCATGAAGGTCACGCGGGCCTTCGACCAGTAGGCCTGGAACCAGAGCTGCCCGTAGTTGAACACGAGCAGGAGCATCGTGAGGATCACGATCCCGAGCAGGATGGCGAGGCCGAGCACGAGTTCGGCGGGCAGTCCGGCGGCAGGGGGATTCACGGGCATGGTCCTGGAGGCTGGGGAGGGGCCGACCTCCTCAAGCCTAGTTCGCGGTTCGCTGCCGGCCAAAAAACCCGGTTTCCCGTGGTTCCGCCGGCCCCGGCTCCTCGATCCAGCCGCCGCCGAGCAGCCGGTCGCCCGCGTAGCAGACCGCGGGCTGGCCCGGCGAGATCGGGCCCGGGGAGGCGTCCGGCCCTCCGGTGAACCGAGCGGTGAACCGGTCGCCGCCCAGCGGCGTGACGACCGCCGGAGCCGCCGTCCGCTGGGCCCGGCACTGGACGAGGCAGGCGAACGGCTCCGTCGGGGGCGGACCGAGCCAGGTCGCCTCGCCGGCGACGAGCCTCTCTTCCGGAACCTCCGCCCGCGGCCCCACCACCACGCGGCACGTGTCGGCCTCGATGCGGATCACGTGCAGCGGCGTGCCCACGGCGATGCCGAGCCCCTGCCGTTGGCCGACCGTGAAGTGCTCGATGCCCGGATGGCGGCCGAGCACGCGGCCGGACGAGTCGACGATCTCGCCCGCCCGCGATCCCCCGAGCCGGTGCGCCACGAGCCGGGCGTGCTCGCCGGGCGCCACGAAGCAGATTTCCTGGCTGTCGGGCTTGTCGGCCGTGACCAGCCCGAGCGCGGCCGCCCGGGCCCGGACGTCGGCCTTCGCGAGTTCGCCCACCGGCAGCAGCATCCGCCGCAGGCGTTCGGGCCGCACGTCGAACAGGACATAAGACTGGTCGCGGGCCGGATCACGGCCGCGGCGGAGCACCGGCCCGTCGGCGGTGTGGTCGAGCCGGGCGTAGTGGCCGGTGGCCACGTGCGTGGCGCCGATCGCATCGGCGTGGTCGAAGAGCCGGCCGAACTTGATCCACGAGTTGCACCGCACGCAGGGGTTCGGCGTCCGGCCCCGGCCGTAGCTGGTCGCGAAGTCGTCGATCACCCGCTCGAAGTCGGATGTCAGGTCGAGGGCGTAGAGCGGGATGCCCAGCCGGTCGGCGACGCGGCGGGCGTCGAGGGCGTCGCTGGGGCTGCAGCATCCCTGGTGTCCCGTCCGGGGAGCGACGATCGCCAAGGGCCCCCCGCCGCCGGCTGGGGGCAGGACCGGCGCGGCGTGCCGCATGAAGACGCCGATGCACTCGTGACCGGCCTCGACGAGCAGCGCCGCCGCGACGCTCGAATCGACTCCCCCCGACATCGCCACCACGATGCGGCGGCCCATGTCAGTAGACGATCACGCTCTCGATGCGGTGGGGCGCGAGCCGCTCGCGGCCTCCGAGCGGGGCGATCTCGACGAGAAACGCCGCTCCCACCACCTGCCCGCCCCCGGCCTCGACCAGCCGCATGCAGGCGGCGGCCGTGCCCCCCGTCGCGAGCACGTCGTCCACCACGAGCACCCGGGAGCCCGCGGCGAGCACGCCCTTGTGCATCTCCAGCCGGTCGCGGCCGTATTCGAGGTCGTATTCGTGGGAGATCGTGTCGGCCGGCAGTTTGCCCGGTTTCCGCACCGGGATCACGCCCACGCCGAGCTCGAGCGCGAGCGGGCTGGCGAACAGGAAGCCCCGGGCCTCGACCGCCGCGATCGCCGTCACCCCCGCCGTCCGCCACGGCTCGGCCAGAGCCAGGATCGACGCGGCGAGCGCCCCGGCGTCGGCGAGCAGGGGCGTGATGTCGCGGAACAGGATGCCCGGCTTGGGGAAGTCGGGGATCGGACGGATGTGACGGGTGAGATCCATGCCGAGAGTGTGGTGCGTCAGGCGCCCTGACGCAACCGGATCTTGGCCCGCGGGGCGCCGTCGATCTCCAGCGCGAGCGTCGCGAGGGTTTCCGACTCGATCTGCCGCACCCGTTCCCGCGTCAGCCCGAGGACCGCCCCGATCTCCTTGAGGGTCATCGGCTCGCCGCCGGCGAGGCCGAAGCGGAGCTTGATGATCGTGCCGGCCCGCTGGTCGAGCTCGTCGATCCGCCGGAGCACGTGCCGCAGCGTGTCGTGGTCGAGCAGCACCTCGGCCGGACAGCGGGCATTCTCGTCGCGGACGAGCTCGCCGAGCGACCAGCCCCCTTCGCTGGGCTCGGTGTGGGCGGCCGACTGGTGCACGTGGATCGCCTTCTTGATGATCGGCAGCTTCTTGCGGGCCAGCCCCAGGCTCCGGGCCACCTCCTCGGGCGTGGGCACGCGGCCGAGCGCGTCGTTGAGCCGGGCGGTGGCCCGCCGCCACTTCGACAGGATCTCCACCATGTAGGCCGGAATGCGGATCGTCTTCCCGGAGTTGATCAGCGCCCGCTTGATCGACTGCTTGATCCAGTAGCTGGCGTAGGTGCTGAACCGCGTGCCGATGGTCGGGTCGAAGCCTTCCACGGCGCGGAGCAGGCCGAGGTTGCCCTCCTCGATGAGGTCGGGCAGCAGCAGGCCGCGGTTGGCGTAGCCGCGGGCGATGTTGACCACCAGCCGGAGGTTGGCGCGGACCATGTGGTCGCGGGCCAGTGCGTCGCCCTGGGCGATCGCGGTCGCGAGCCGCTTCTCGTCGTCGGCGGACAGAAGCGGGGTCTCGTTGATGTCGCGCAGGTACGTCTCCAGCGGGTTCTGGACGGCGGTGGAGGACGACTTGCGGCGTGGCGACGGCATGGGCGGAGTGGGCTTCGTGGCTGGGTGTGGCGTGAACGCTGCTGACGAGGCGGGCGTGGGCCCGCGGCGGCGATGCCGGAGACGACCGGCACAGCGAAAGGTATCGGCGGCGGGCGGGGACAACTGCACAAGCCTGACGGTTCTGGTGCACCGTGCGCGTCGTGCCGGTCGCAGGGGACTCGCCACCTGGACGGCCGCGGGGCTCAGGGCTCGATTCGCGGAGCGGCCGGACCGACGGTGCGGTCGAGGAACTCGACGAGCGCGCCTCCCGACGCCGTGCCCTGACGAGGGGCCAGGGCGGCCGCCTTGGCGTCGAGGACCACGAGGGTCGAGTCGACGCCGGCGGCGCGGAGGGCGGCGTCGAGCCGCGCGCCCTGCTCGAGGGCGACGCTGTCGCCGCGCGATCCGTGCACGATCAGCGTGGGTGGGTCGTCCGCCGACACGTGGGCGAGCGGGCTGGCCTTCTGCGCCGCTTCGCGGAACTCGGGCAACGGACCGCCCACGAGCCGGCTCTCGGCCGATCCCGCCCGGTCGTGCTCCGCGCCCAGGGAGGGCAGATGGGTCGGGGCGTCGAAGATCGCCACCGCCGCCACGCCGTCCTCGAGCGGGTCGGTGCTCGCCTCGCGGATCGGCTGCTGGTCGGCAGGCGTGAAGGCGACGAGGGCCGCGAGCTGGCCGCCACTTCCCCGTCCGGCGAGGCAGATCCGTGCCGGATCGATCCCCCAGGTGGTCGCCTCCGCGCAGAGGGCGTGGAGCGCGGCCCGGCAGTCGTCGAGCTGCGCCGGAAACACGGCGTCGTCGCTGCCGCGGCAGTCGACGATCACGACGGCGAATCCCTGCTCTGCGAGCCAGACGACGGGGCACTCGTCGCGGCCGCCGGTCCGCCAGTCAGGGCCCTGGATCCACACCACCAGCGGCAGGCCGCCGCCGGAGCATCCGGCCGGCAGGTGCACGTCGAACCGCTGCCTGGGCTCGGCGCCGTAGGGCTGACCCGGGTGCACGACCGTGCGGGCCGGTGGGGCTGGCTCGACGACGAGCGGCATGATGGCCGGCGGAGGCGTGACGGGAGTCGGCACGACCACGGCCGGCGGCGGCACCGTGGTGGCCCGGGCCGGGGGCGACTCGACCTCGATCCGTCGCTGCCCACGCCGCTGGGCGCGGCGCGAGGTGCGTCGCGACGGGGGCGGCTCCACGGGCACCGCGGCGTCGGCCGCCGGACGAGGGTCGTTTCGCCACGCCAGCTCGACGCCCGCCCAGTCTCGCGTCACCTCGTCCGCGCGCGGCGCGGCCGCGACCAGACCGCAGGCCACCAGGCCGACGGCGATGACGAAGGGAACGCAGGGACGGCGCATCGGAGCCTCGCAGCCCCGAGTATACCCTCGTGCCATTCACCCCCTCGGGCGAGCCCTTTTCCGGAGCCGCTCAGCGGCGGCCCGGCATCTGCCCCTGGGGGGTCAGCTCGTCGATGATCCGGGGAATGTACTTGGCGAGCACCTCGGCGAGCTGATCGCGGTCGATGCCCTTCGTGCGGGCGAGGTGGTCGAGCTCCCGCTGGCCGAAGGCATCCTCGATCTGCCGCCGATCGACCGGCTTGTTGGGCCCGGTGCGAACCCACGAATCGACCTGCTCCCGCATCCCCTTCTCCTCGAACTGCTTGACGACCTCGGGGAGCTTCTGGGCCGACCCGCCTCCGAAAATCTGCGAGAGGATGTCGGAGAGGTCGTTGGGCGACGGCATGCCCTGCGGCGGCTGCTGGGGCCGGGGCTGCGGCTGCCGTTGCGGCTGGGCCTGCTGCTGCGCCGCGCCTTCGAGGACCTGCTTCAGAATCTCGCCGAGGATGTCCATGATGAGCCCTTGGTTCACTGGAGATGCGACCGTGTCGGCGGCGCCGACCGTGCGAGGCAGTCTACGGCCGGGACCGTCGCCGGGAAAGCAGCGGGCGTCAGTCGAGCGAACCGGTTTCGCCGCCGGCCTCGTTGTCGGCGTCGGCCGTGGTACGGACGCTTCGCGGCGGCGGATCACTCGTCGAGGCCTGCCTGCCGCAGCTTGGTGCGGAGGGTCGCCCGGTCGAGGCCGAGGAGCCGGGCGGCCGCGGTGCGGTTGCCGCCGGTGTGGGCGAGCGCCTCGCGGAGGAGCGTGGCCTCGACGAGCCGCACCGTGCGGGTGTGCAGGTCGGGCTCCGGCAGCCGGGCGAACTCCGCGCGGGCCGCCACGGCCCATTCCCGGACGGCGGCGGAGAGCCCACTCGCCGCCGACTCGATCGGTCCGGCCGCGGGAGACGCCGCGGGCAGGTGGGCGGCCTCCAACGGCCGGCCCTGGGCGACGACTGCCGCGTGCTCCACCGCGGCCTTGAGGTCGCGGACGTTGCCCGGCCAGTCGCGGCCGCGGACCGCCGCCAGGAATGCCGGCGTCAAGGCCGGCGGGGCGCGGCCGCTGGCGGCGGCCTGGCGGTCGAGGATCGACCGCACGAGCGGCTCCACGTCGGCGCCGCGATCCGCGAGCGACGGCACCTCGACGACCGTGGCCCGGAGCCGACGGGCGAGGGCGGGCTCGAGGCCGAGCGCGTCGAGCGGCCGGCTCGAAGCGGCGAGGAGCCGCGGCCGAGGATTCGGCCCGGCGGCGTCGACGAGCCCGGCGAGCCGCTCCTGCACGTCGGCCGGTGCCGCGTCGATGTCGCTCACGAGGAGCGTGCCGCCGACGGCGCGGTCGACGAGCCCGGTGCCCGTGGCGAACAGCTCCGCAGCCCGGGCGGCCGGCGCGAGGGCGGCGAGGCTCGTGGCCACGAACGGCCCGTCGTGCCGGCGGCCGTGCGCATGGATCGCCCGCGCGGCGAGCGTCTTGCCGCTGCCGGGCGGTCCGAGGATCAGGGCCGGCGCATCGCCGTCGGCCACCTGCGCGACCCGCCGGACGAGGGCCTGCATGGCCGGCGACGTGCCGACGAGCGCGGGCGGCACGGCGTCCGCGTCGCCCGCCCCGCGTCCGGCCGCGAGGGCCCGGGCGACCACCGCGGCGACGTGGTCGAGGTCGAAGGGCTTGACGAGGAAGTCGAACGCGCCGGCCCGCACGGCGCGGACCGCGGTGTCGAGGTCGCCGAAGGCGGTCATCACCACGACGGTGGCGGCGGCCGCGACCGTGCGGAGGTCGGGGAGCGCGTCGATGCCGTCGCGGCCCGGGAGCCGGACATCGAGCAGGATCACGTCGGGCGCGGCGGCCGCGGCCGCGGCCAGCCCCTCGGCGACGCTCGCGGCGAGGTCGACCGTGTGCCCGTCGTCGGTGAGCATCTCGCGCAGGCTCCAGCCGATGGCGGCCTCGTCGTCGATCACGAGGATCCGGCTCATGCCGTCGTCTCCCGGCCCGGAGGAAGCACCGCCGTCTCGGGCAGGCGGATCGCGAACCGCGTGCGGCCGTCGGGTCGCGACCAGGCGAGCGTGCCGCCGTGCTGCTCGGCCACGGCGCGGACCACGGCGAGGCCCAGGCCGACGCCCTCCGGTTTGCCGGTCACGAACGGCTCCGCGAGCGTCGCGGCCAGATCGGCGGGCGGCCCGGGACCATCGTCCTCGACGACCAGCGCGAGGCCCGGCGGAGCCGGCTCGACGGAGATCCGGACGTGTCCGCCGCGACCGGCGGCGTCGATCGCGTTGAGGGCGAGATTCACCAGCGCCGCCCGCAGGCCGTCGCGGCGGCCCACGAGCCGCGTGCCGCACGGAACGGGCCCGGCCAGCCGCACGCCGGCGTGAGCGGACCGCGGCCCCACGAGGTCGCACACTTCCGCGGCCAGCGCGTCGAGATCGACGGCCGCCGGCGCGTCGGTCGGCGGCTTCCCGAGGGCGAGCAGGCCGCGGACCTCCTCCTCGAGGATGTCGAGCTGGCGGCAGGCCACGGCGAGGCTCTCGTCACGCGGCGCGGCACCGGCGTCGGCCGGGCACCTCCGGCGGTGCAGGTCGATCGCGAGGCGGGCGCCGGTGACGGCGTTGCGGAGCTCGTGGGCGAAGCCCGCGGCGAGCTGGCCGAGCAGCCGCTCCCGTTCTCCCGCCACCAGCCGCGACCGCAGCGCCTCGAGTTCGCCGCGCATCGTTTCGACGCCGGCGGCGAGCCTTCCCACCTCGTCGTCGGTCGGTCCGGCGACCTCCTCGGCCGCGAAGTCGCCGCGGGCGAACCGCTCCACCCGCCGTTCGATCGCCGCGATCCGCCGGGCGATGCCGCCGGTGGCGGCGAGCCCCAGCGGCACGAGCAGCGCGAGGGTCGCCGCGGCCATGGCCATCACGGGCCAGGAGGCCGCGAGCATCGTGGCCGCCGCGGAGTGCACCGGTGTGAGCAGGATCGCCCGCTCGGGCCGCACCCCGGAAGCCCGCACGAGTCCCACGGCATACGAGCCGCCGTCGAGCACGACGACCTCGCCGTCGCGGGCCGCGCGGAGCCGCCCCTCCGCCGCCGCGAGCCGATCGGGGGCGAGCGTGGAGGCGGCCGGGGCATCGGCGCCCTGGTTCCAGACGACGAGGTCGCTGCCGGTCAGGTCGCCGAGCGCGTCGACCACGGCCGGAGTGAGGGGAACCCGCGACCGCTCGAGCGCCGCCCGGATCCGCTCGCGGCTCTCTGCCGCAGTGCCGAGGGCGCCGCGGGTCGCCTGCCAGGTGGTGAAGGCCACCAGGGCGAGCACGGCGACGAGCACGAGCCCCACCACGGGCCAGACGAGCTGGGCGGCGAGCGTGCGACCGGGAAGCCTCATGAAGGGCGCTCGAGGGCGTGGAGAGATCCGCCTTCCATCGTACCGGCCGGCGGGGCGTATCATGCCGGCATGCGCTTTCTCGTCGTCGCCTGCCTCCTCGGCGTTCTCGGCGCGGCCGCTCCGGCGGCCGGCGACGACGTCCCCGCGGCGCTCACCCGCTTCGGCCCGGTGTCGTCCACACCGCTGTTTGCGGGTGGCGGTCCCGACGCCTGGGATCGCGACCTGCGGGAACGCGGCTGGATCCTCCGGCACGGTGGCCGCTGGCATCTCTGGTACACCGGCTCGAACCCCGACCGCGATCCGGTTCGGCGGCTGGGGCATGCGACGAGTGCGGACGGCCTCACCTGGCGGCGGACCGCGGACCGGCCGGTCGTGCCGGACCGCTGGGTCGAAGACGTGTGCGTGGTGCGGGGGGGTGGCCCGCGCGGTGAAGTTTTCCACATGGTCGCCGAGGGGATGCACGACGTCGCCCACCGGCTCGTCTCGCGGGATCTCGCCGCCTGGCAGCCGTGCGGCCCGCTCGAGATCCGTCTGGCCGGCGGCGACCCGATTCCCACCGGCCCCCGCGGCACGCCGACCCTGCTCCTGGATGGCGGTCGCTGGCACCTG
>JBIIMU010000066.1:0-9024 GCA_044337845.1 Pirellulales bacterium
ACGCGGGCACGGCCGCCGACGGGTCGGCGGCGAAGGCCTCGGCAGCCAAGGACACGTCGTCGATCGCGACGGCATCGGCGGCGAGCGTGTCGAGGTCCGGGAGCGGAACGTCAGCCTGATCGGCGGCGGCCGTCGGATCGTCGGTGGCCAGCAGCTCGACCGCCGGCATCTCGTCGAAGAAGCTTTCCTCGGAAGCGGCCAGCGTGAGCACGGGCCGCTTCGGTTTCGCTTCGGCGGCGATGAAGAACAACGCCAGCCCGGCGAGTACCGCGACGTTCACGGCGGCGCTCACCAGCGCGGGCATGAACGGCGGCAGTCGGCGGCGGCGCGGAGCCGGAGAGCGGCGGGCGGCAGCGACCGCTGCGGAGTCCCGCGGTCGAGTCGGCGGCTGGCGGGGCGAGGCTGCCGCGTGCCGCGACCGTCGAGGGATCCGCGCCCGGTCGGGCCGCTGCGGTGCGGCCGCGCCGGCGGAGCGGCGCGGGAACGTGCCGGTCTCCGTGGTCGTGGTCACACCGGCCGCGGCGGCGGCGAGGTCAGCCGTCGATGCCTGCACCTCGGCCACGCGGCCGGCGAGATCCGGGGGAACCGCGGCGCCGCTCCTGCCGACGAGGTCGGCAAGCTCGGCGGCGCGTTCGGAGATTTGCCGGCCGAGGTTCGCGAGTTCGCCCAGCACGAGCGCCAGCCGTGAGTCGTCGCGAGCCATCGCTGTGGTCCTCGAGGATCGTCCGGACACCACCGGCCCTCGCCCGCCGGAGACCCCACCTTATCATGGGTCTGCCCCCTCCAAAAGAGCCGGGCCACGCGTGTGTGACCGGGCCAGGGAGGGCCGTTCACGCGGTGAGACTTCTCGCCGGGATGGCGAGTCCGCGGCCGTGGTGAACCTTGGCTTCACCACCGGCCGCGTGAGCGTGAACGGGCCAGGGAGGGCCGTTCACGCGGTGAGAGTGACCTCGGCCCACGTCGTCGGGTCGCCGTCCCAGGGATACTCTGGCGGCGCATAGCAGGGCACGCGGCCGAGGCGGCGGTCGACGAGCGCCGCGAAGAAGCCGAGCGTGGGGACCTCCGCCGGATCCCAGCCGGGGAGCGCGGCTGAGGAGATGAAGGCGTCGATCCGCCAGCCGTCGGCCGTGGCGGCCGACTCGATCGAGACCGCGTCGGGGGGCAGCTCCGCCGGCACCTCGCTCGTCCGCGGGATCGCCGCGGCCACGGCCGCCGCCTTGTCGGCGAGCCTGCCGCCGCCCGTGGGCAGCAGCGCCAGCCGGCGGCAGAAGCGGCCGGCGCGGTGGCTGTCGCCGGTGGGCCGCGTGGCGATCCAGAGGTGCAGGCCATCGCTGTCTTCGGGCCGCGTCGTGTGGCACCACCGCGCCGTGCCCACGCCCTTCGCGACCGCCCGCACGCCGAGGCCGGCAGGGCTCCACGCCAGCCACAGCTCGAGCACGTCGGGCACACCCGCCACGTCGGCGAACGACGGCAGCCGGCAGGCCTCGTCGAGGCCCCACGTCGCCGGCGGCCAGAGGGCGTCGCGCCGCGGGCACCGCAGCCGGAGCTTGAACACCGCGGCGGGATTGACGAGCGGACTCATGGCGAGGCTGCGCGGGGCCGGTCGTGCCGGTCGGGAAACGCCGACCGGTGCGGCCGGTGTGACCTATAGTAGCAGTGCCGGCCGGCTGGCCACCTGCCGCACCCTCTGCCCGGATCGTGACCGATGCGCGTGCTCGAGATCGCCAGCGAGGCGGTTCCCTTCGCCAAGACCGGCGGCCTGGCCGACGTGGCGGGGGCCCTCCCCGACGCGCTTGCGGGGCTCGGCTGCGACGTGTCGCTCGTGATCCCGGCCTACGCCGAGGCGCTCGGCAAGGGCCTGCCGATCGAGCCGACGGGGATCGAGTTCGACGTCCCGGTCGGCACGGCCTCCCGGCGGGCCCGGATCCTCCGCTGCCGACTCCCGGGGCGCAGGGCCGACGTCTACCTCGTCGCCAACGACGAGCTCTTCGACCGGCCCACGCTCTACGGCGGTTCGAGCGACTATCCCGACAACGCCGAGCGGTTCATTTTCTTCTCGCGGGCGGCCCTCGAGCTCGCCTGCCGCCTCGGCGGACGGTGGGACATCCTCCACTGCCACGACTGGCAGACCGGGCTCGTGCCCGCGTACCGCCGGCTGCTGTACGGCTCGGACCCGGCGGTCGCCAACGCCCGCACCGTGATGACGATCCACAACATGGCCTACCAGGGGCTGTTCTGGCACTGGGACATGCTGCTCACGGGCATCGACTGGAGCCACTTCACCTGGCGGGAGATGGAGTTCTACGGGCAGCTCAACCTCCTGAAGACGGGCATCGTGTTCGCCGATGCGATCACGACGGTGAGCCCGACCTACGCCCGCGAGATCCAGGCCTCGCCGGGCGGCTGCGGCCTCGAGGGGCTGCTCGCGGGCCGCCGCGACGTGCTCGCGGGGATCGTCAACGGCATCGACACCGACCTCTGGGATCCGGCCCGCGATCCGCACCTGCCGCGGCCCTTCACCGCGGCGGACGTCGAGGCGGGCAAGTATGCGGCCCGGGTGGCGCTGGCCGCGCGGCTGGGCCGGGCGGCGCCCGCCGCCAGGCCGCTGGTGGCCTTCGTCGGCCGGCTCGTGGAGCAGAAGGGCATCTCGCTGATCCTCGAAGTCGTCGCCTCCCTCGCGGGCACCGGCCGCGTGCAGTTCGTGACGCTCGGCACGGGGGGCCGCGACGAGGAGGAGGCGCTCCGCCGGCTGGCGGCGGCGCTGCCGGGCACGGTCGACGCGATCGTCGGCTTCGACGAGGGGCTCGCGCACCTCGTGCAGGCCGCCGCCGACATCACGCTCGTGCCGAGCCGCTTCGAGCCCTGCGGCCTGACGCAGCTCTACGCCCAGCGGTATGGCTCGATCCCGGTGGTCCGCGCGACGGGCGGCCTGGTGGATACCGTGGTCGATGCCACGCCGGAGTCGATCCGCGACGGCTCGGCGACGGGGTTCACCTTCACGCGGTTCGATGCCGCCAGTCTCGGGCATGCCCTCGATCGCGCCCTGGCGGCCTACGACGACAAGCCGCTCTGGCAATCGCTCGTCGGCAATGCGCTGCGGCAGGACTGGTCGTGGCAGGCGAGCGGCCGCGAGTACGTGCGGCTCTTCGAGCGGACCCGGGCGGGCTGACGCGCGGCGGTGGCAAGCCAGGCAACCTGCACGCGACCGTGCGGCGGGCGGGGGGCGGGGCCGGGCGCTCGAACCCCTGCGACCGATACATCTGGCATGAGCTGCATCATGCTGCGGTTGGCCGTTGTCGCGGTGGTGTCCCTGAGTGCGGCGGTCGTCACCGCCGGCGACCCGTGCGGGCACTGCCGCCACTGCAAGCGGACCGCCGCGGGCGACGAGACGCCCTACGGCGACACGGGGTGCGGACCTCGCTACTGCGGCGCCAAGCACGAGGAGTGTTGGGCACCCGACCCGTGCGACGCCTGCGCGCGGTGGCGGGGCTGCAACGGCGCCCGGCAGATGCCGGAGAAGCTCGCTCCCTGGCAGCTGCCGCCGGGCCGCGGCTTCCAGAACGGGCAGGACGTCGGCTACCGGTCGGCGCCGTGCGGCACCTGCAACCCCTGCGGTCCGAAGTTTCCCTGGATCTTCTGACGCTCCGCCGCGAGCGTGGCGGCGAAGGTGATCTCATCGCCGCGGTCGCGGCAGGCGCGGCGGAGCAGCTCCCACTCGCCCGCCGCGGCGGCGAGATCGACGAGCGCCGGCAGGGCGGCCGCGGTCTGCAGCGGGCTCGGCATGCCCCGCTCGTCGCGGGGACGCGACAGCGCCGCGTGGAGGGCTTCGGCGGGCCGGCCGAGCCGCGCGAGCAGGAGCACGAGCACGTCGTGCGGGAGCGAGCCGGCCTCGGGCTCGGCGGTCGCGGCCGCCGTGCGGAAGAAGCGGACCGCGCGGTCGACGTCCACACCGAGCTGGCTGCCGTAGAACAGCCGCGACGCCTCGCCCACCTCCTCGAACGGCGGCTCGCCCGGGTAGACGAGGTCGGCCGGCAGGCGGCAGGCATACTCGGCGAGTTCGCAGGCCCGGCGGATCGTCGGCTCGTCGTCGCACACCCGCGCGATCCGCAGCACCGACTGCAGGTGCGAGACGTCGACGTGCAGGCCCACGTCGGCGGGGCCGAGGGCGGCCAGCAGGCCTCCGAGCGTGGCGGGGGCCGGCGCCGCAAGGCCCCGCGACGCGACGTCGTCGGCGAGGCTCGCGCGGACCTCGTCGTGGAGCCACGCCACGAGCACGCCCGCCGCGGGCCGCTGCCGGGCGGCTGGCAGCCGCGAGACCGCCTGCTCGAAGGCGGTGATGGCGTTGCAGGTGCCCTGCGTGGCGAGCACGATCTCGATCCCGAGCGCCGGATCGACGGCATCCCAGAGCACCACGCCGAGGATCTCCTCGAGCACGCGGTCGGCCTCGGGATCGTCGTGGGCCGAGGCGAGCAGCGGCCGGGCGATGGCCGCGAGTCGGGCCGACACCGCGGCGGGCTCGGCGGCCGCCCGGAGATACATCCAGCCGGCGGCGATCTGCCGCTCGTCGATGAGCGGCCAGCCGGCCTCGCGGCAGGCGGCCAGCGACCGTTCGTCGAAGGCGTCGCGGGCCGCGGGCGGCACGTCGCCGGGAGTGCCGACCGGCGGCAGGCCGAGCGCGACGCGTGCCTGGATGATCCGCGTGTCGAACAGTCCGTGCCAGCGGCCGCGGGCCGCGAGCGACGCCGCCAGGTCGTCGAGCATCGCGGCCGGACCGGCGGCGTCGCACGCGCGGACCAGATCGGCGAAACGATCGGGCTCGGTCATCGGGCTGCCTCCCGCTGGCGGACCGACTCGTAGGCGAGCACGGCGGCGGTCGCCGAGAGGTTGAGGCTGTCGGCGCGGCCGTGCATCGGCAGCCGCACGCTGTCGACGCGGATTCCGCCCGCGGTCGCCGCGGCGGCCCACGCCGCCGAGAGCCCGTGCGCCTCGCTGCCGAGGACGATCGCGACACCGCCGCGAAGGTCGGCCTCGTGCCAGAGTCGCGCGCCCGTGGGCGTGGCGGCCACGACCGGTCGCTCGTGAGCCCGGCACCAGTCGATGGCCTCGGCCGTCGAGCAGGTGGCCAGCGGCATCGCGAACGCGGTGCCGAGGCTCGCGCGGATCACGGCCGGGTTGGCGACGTCGGTGCGGGCGTCGCAGACGAGCACGCCGCCGAGGCCGGCGGCGTCGGCCGTGCGGAGAATCGCGCCGAGATTGCCCGGCTTTTCGACCCCCTCGATGATGAACACCGCGCGGTCGCGGTGCACGCTCACGGCCGCGAGCGGCGTGGCCCCGAATCGCACCACGCCCACCACGCCCTCGTTGCGGCCGCCGAAGGCGACCCGCTCGAAGGCTCGTTCGGCAGCGGTGACCACCTGCGTGCCCGCGGCTGCCAGCGTGCCGAGCCAGTCGGCGAGCCGCGTGCCGAACTCCGCCGCGGGAGGATCGTCGAGCCGGCGGGCATCGACGAACACCTCGATGATCTCGACGCCCGAGGCGGCCGCCCGGGCGAGTTCCCGGCGGCCGTCGACGAGCGTGAGCCCGGTCGCCCGCCGCTCGTCGGCGTCGCGGAGCGCGGCGGCCCGCTTGAGCCGCGGGTTGGCGGGGCTCGTGATCGATTCGGGGCCGTGCATCGCGGTCATGGGGCTGAGGGAAGGCGGGCGAAGCCGCCGAGCGTGAGCGTGCGGCCGGAGTCGTCGAGCAGATCGAGCGGGCCCGACTCGATCCGGGCCACGGGCCGTCGGTCGGCGGCGGCGACCGCGGCAGCCAGTGTGTCGCCCAGCCGCGCCGGATGCCAGCCGGGCGAGTGGCACGTGAGCAGCACGGGGCCGGCCGCGGCGGGGTCGAGCAGCCGGGCGAGGTCGGCGAGGAGCTCGGGCAGGTGGCGGTCGATCGCGAACGGCTGGCCCTTCGGGCCGTGGCCCCACGAGGGAGGATCGAGCACGATGCCGGCGAACCGGCGGCCGCGCTTGAGGCATCGCGCCACGTAGGTGGCCGCGTCTTCGCAGACCCACGAGATCGGGAGGTGATCGAGGCCCGAGGCCGCGGCGTTGCGCCGGGCCAGGGCGACGGCCTGCCGCGAGGCATCGACGTGCACCACCTCGGCGCCCGCCGCCGCCGCCGCGAGGCTCGCGGCACCGGAGTGGGCGAACAGCGAGAGGATCGGCATCCCGGCCCGCGTCGTGTCGCGGAGCCACCGCCACTGGTCGGCCTGTTCGAGGAACACACCCACCTGGCCCGAGGGCGAGGGATGAACCTCGAGCACGATCGTCGCGTCGCCGACCGGCACGAGCGTCTGCCACGGCTCGGGGAGCGGCCGGGTGAACGTCCACGCGCCCCGGCCGTCCAGGCCCGTGGAGTCGGCGCTGACGCGGAAGACCGCGGCCGCATCCTGCCAGAGGGAGGGCCGGCGCCGGCGGTCGGTCGTCTGCGGCAGCGGCCGATCGACGAGCACGCCCCCGAGCCGCTCCAGCCGCCGGCCGTGTCCCCGCCCGGCGACGCCGAAATCGACGACGGCGGGGTCACGCAACTTTCCGGACTCGGGGCCGTTCATGGTGGGTGTGAGAATACCGCCGCGGGCACGACGACCGATCACCCGGATCGTGCCCGTGCGTCGGCCACCCGCTCTGCCACTCCGAAGGAGGCCCGTGCCATGTGTCGCACGCCGATTCAGCTCGTGGGCTCGTCGTTGATCGCCCTGCTCGTCGTCGGTCCGGTCGCGGGCCGTCACGCCGTGGCCGACGACGCCGCGCCGACCGTGTTTCAGCGGGCGATCCGCTCGTGGATGGGCGTGGTCACGCTGCTCGCGGAAGACGGGGCGGCCGGCCCGGAGCGGCATGATCCGGCCGCGAAGCGCGGCGACGGCGAGCCTGCCGAACGCGGGCAGGCGATGCGGAGCGAACGCGGTGGTCGCGAGGGCAGGGGGCCGCGGGAGTGGTCGCGCGACCGTGGCCCCGGTCCGCGGGGGCCTGGCTGGCGGATGCACGCGCCGCCGGGAGCGCCGCCGATGCATGGCATGCATGGCATGCATGGCATGGGTGCCGGTTCGGCGGCCAGGCTCGACGAGATCGCCGAGCGGCTCGCCCGGATCGAACGGAAGCTCGACGCCGCGCCGCGGCCGGGCAATCCGTGGTCGCCGCGGCCCGCCGCGGCCTCTCGGCCCGGCTTCGCGAGTCCGGGGGGCGACCATAGTGGCCGTGCGCTGCCGCCGGAGATGCAGGAGCGGATCAAGGACATGATGGCGGAAGGCCGCACCCGAATGGCCGAGGCCCGGGAGAAGATGGAGCAGGCCCGCCGCCGGTTTGCGGAGATGGAGGAGCGGATCCGGAAGCTCGAAGCCGAGGTCGAGCGGCTCAAGGCCGGCACCAAGTAGCTCGCTGTGTTCGTGACCCGCCCTGAGTGCAAGCCGTCAGGCTGCTGCTCGTTTGGTGGTGGTCGCGGAGGGTGCTACGATACAGGGGCCCCGCTGATCGACCCGTGATGCACGGGTCCGCGGTCGGCCGTCCGATTTCTCGGGCGGCCGAACGGCGACGCGGGTGTCTTCCGTCGGAGCAATCCCATGGGACACACCGCAGTCCCCGTCTGCGTCGTGCTCGCACTGGCCGCCGTGACCGCGTCGGCGGCGGACCGGGTCGTGTTCAACCGCGACGTCCGGCCGATCCTGTCGGACAAGTGCTTCGCCTGCCACGGCCCCGATGATGCCCGGCGGGAGTCCGGCCTGCGGCTCGATCAGGCGGCCGGGGCAACCGCCGAGCTGGACAGCGGCACGCGGGCCATCGTGCCGGGCCAGCCCGAGGCGAGCGAACTGCTCTCGCGGATCGGGAGCAGCGACGCGGACATCGTGATGCCCCCGCCCCACCTCGGCAAGGCGGTGACGCCCGCGGAGGCGGCGATCCTTCGCCGCTGGATCGCGGAAGGGGCGGAGTATGAGGGCCACTGGGCGTTCACCCGGGTAGAACGGCCGGCGGTGCCCGAGGTTCGCGACGCACCCTGGTGCCGCAGCCCGATCGACCGCTTCGTCCGGGCGGACCTCGAAGCGTCGAACCTCACCCCGAACCCCGAGGCCGATCGCGTCACGCTCGCCCGGCGGCTCGCGCTCGACCTCACCGGCCTGCCGCCGTCGCCGCAGGACGTCGACGCCTTCGTGGCCGACCCGGCGGCCGACGCCTACGAGCGCTACGTCGATCGGCTCCTGGCCAGCGAGCACTTCGGCGAGCGGATGGCGATCGAGTGGCTCGACGCCGCCCGCTACGCCGACAGCCACGGCTTCCAGGCCGACTCCAGCCGCCAGAACTGGCCGTGGCGCGACTGGGTGATCCGGGCCTTCAACGCGAACATGCCGTTCGACGAGTTCACGATCAAGCAGCTCGCCGGCGATCTGCTCCCGGGCGCGAGCCGCGACGACCTCGTGGCCACCGGGTTCAACCGCAACCACCGGATCAACGGCGAGGCCGGCTCGATCGCGGCGGAGTGGCTCGTGGAGACGATCATCGACCGCGTGGAGACGACCGGGCAGACGTGGCTCGGCCTGACGGTGGGCTGCTGCCGCTGCCACGACCACAAGTACGACCCGATCACGCAGAAGGAGTTCTTCTCCCTCTACGCCTTCTTCAATTCGATCGACGAGACGGGGATGCTGTCCGAGAACCGCGGCGGCGGCAACTCGAGTCCGGTGATCCGCCTCCCCGACGCGAAGCAGGAGGAGGAGCTCGCGCGGCTCCGCCAGGTCGTCGATGCCGCGAAGGTGGCGGTGAAGGCGGAGGAGAAGAACGTCGACGGGCTCGCCGCCGCGTGGGCCGAGAGCGTGCAGAGCCTCGTCGAGACGCCCGCGGTGGCCTGGCAGCCGCTGGAGCCGCTGGAGATCCGCTCGGCCGGCGGCGCGACGTTCCGGCGGCTCGATGACGGCTCGTGGAAGGCGGAGGGGGCCGACCCGCCGAGCGACACCTACGAGATCGAGGCGGCCCTCCCGGAAGGCACCTTCGGGGC
>JBIIMU010000067.1:0-8913 GCA_044337845.1 Pirellulales bacterium
CGAAATCACCGTACTTCTTCGTGAGGTCGACCGTCTCGATCATGGGGCTGACTCCGCGGACACGGGAACCACGATGCGCACGAGCGTGGGGGCCGCGGGCCGCGGCTCGGCCGCGCCGCCCCGCGCCGCGATCCGCCACGAGGTGACCTGGCCCGGGGCCGCCACCTCGCCGACGAGCACCGCGCGGTCCACGGCCAGCAGGGGCGACAGATCGAGGCGGCCGAGGCGGCCGGCCGCCAGGCCCGTGTAGGCCGGGCCTCCCGCCGAGGCGTGGAAGCCGGCCACCTCGAGGATCCGGGCGACGTCGGTTCCCGCGGCGTCCCAGCGGGGCGTCGCGTCGCGCTCCTTGACGGCGGCGCGGCGCGTGAGGGCGCTGGCGAGCGAGCGGGGGCCGCGGCCGGCGGCGCAGTCGTAGGCGTCGCCCGCCCGCAGCGTGCCCACGTCGTACAGCCACCCCGCATGCAGCAGGCGGCAGCGCTCGAGCGGAAACGGCAGGCGATGGGCGATGGTTCCCGCGAGCGTCCGCTGGGTGGTGGCCGTGAGCCGCGCGTCGACGAGATCGGCCGCCACGGTGCCGGTCCACTCCGCCTCGAACAGGCGGCTGGCACCGGCGGCGACCGGCACGGCTCGCAGGGCGGCGCGGGTGTCCGCGTAGGCGTAGTCGGCGGTGGCCAGCGAGGGATGGGCGATCGCCGCGTCCATGCCGCCGAACCCCGCGCCGGCGTCCGCGAACCACGACACCGCCGCCTCGGCCGCCGGCACCAGCGCTCCCGAGGCCTCGACCGACACGTCCAGCCGGTCGTTGTCGGCCGAGAGCGCGGCGGCCCAGGCAGACCCGCGTGCCGTCGAGGTGACCGCGTCGATGTCGACGACCTCCGCGGTGGTGCAGGCGGCCAGCCCGCGCAGGCCCCGGGTGGGCGTGAGCCAGAAGGCCGCCGCGGCGAACGCCGCGGCGATCGCGGGCAGCGTGACCCAGGCCAGCCAGGAGCGGGCGGCCGAGCGCGAGGCGAGCCACCAATCGAGCGGGTAGAGGGCGAGCACGTAGAGCAGGCCGAGCCCCGCGAGCAGTTCGAACGACGGCACCCGCGGCGGCCGCGATGCCCCGGGGGCGGCGAACGTGTCGAGCGCGGCCCGCAGCTGGGATGCGAGATCACCCCCCCGCGGCCCGCTGCCGGGAGTCGGCTCGCCCCCCTGCCCTGCCCGTCGCTCGAGCGCCGCGAACACGAGCGACTCGGTCCCGGCCCACTCGCGGAACGGCGGCCGGTCCACGTCGCAGCCGACCCACGTGATGGTGCCGAAGCCGCGGGCACGCCGCACCGCCAGCGGGATGCTCGACGCGCCCTCCACGACGGCCGCCTCCACCACGCCGGGCGCGGGTCCGCTGAACACGGGGATCGTCAGCCGCTCCGCGAACACTCGCTCGGCGAGGCCTCCGGCCCGGGCGAAGGTCTCCACGGCGCCGACGCGGCGCAGGGGAACGGCCCGTTCGAAGCGGCCCGGCAGCCAGTCCGCCGCCGCGGCCTCGAACCCCGACGCCGACTCGCCCGCGAGCACGACGAGCCGGCCGCCGGCACGCACCCAGGCATCGATGCGGGCGACCACGGCGTCGCCGAGTGCGGGGACGGCCGACCCGCAGAGGATGATCAGGTCGGCCATGTCGAAGGGTGTCGGCGCGGAGGCGGGCACGACGGCATCGCCGGCCACGACGAGCCGGGTGGTTCCCCCGCGTTCCCGGTCGACGAGCCGCAGCGCCCGGCCCGCGGCCGGCAGGTCGCCGAACACGAGCGCGACGCCGGTGGCCGACGGCACGGCCGTGCCGCTCACGACGCGCTCGCTCGCGACGGCGGGATCGCGGCCCTGCTCGAGCTCGATCCGCACCCGCTGGCTCGACCGACCGAACCGCACCGCGGCAGAGGCCGTGGCCCGACCGTTCGCGTCGCGGTCGAGCGCGAGCGGCGGCGACGCCACGAACTGACCGTCCGGATCCTCGACGGCGACCCGCGCCCGGCCGTCGGCACCGACGGCATCGGCCGGCCACGACACCGTGACCGGCGTCCAGGCCCCGACCCGCCACTCGCCGCCGAGCCCCACGGCGATGTCCGGCGTGGCAGGCCACGCCCGCCCCGGTGCCGCGAGGCAGGCGGCGGCCACGACCAGCGCCGCGATCCGCCCGCCCGTCATGGCTTCTCCGCGTCCGGGCAGGTGCAGGCGAACTGGCCGCATCCCGGGCAGCCGGTGCCGTACTTTCGCCGCACCGCGTCTTCCAGGTCCACGCCCGCCACGTTGGCAATGGTCGCCAGCCACGCGAGCACGTCGGCGAACTCGTAGGCCTGCTCGTCGGGCGTGCCACTCCGGAGGGCCGTCGCGAGCTCGCCGATCTCCTCGGTGAGCCACATGAAGGTCCCCTCCACTCCCCGCGAGGCATCCTTCTCGTGGTACATCGTGCGGATGAGGTTTTGAAGTTCCCGGAGCGTCATGGTGCCCACCGCTGCATCGTGTGGCGGGCCGCAGTGACCCGCGGTCGGCGAGTCTACAAGAACCGGGGCCGAAAAAGCGGGCATCATCGGGCGTCGGCCCAGCCGGGTGCCGAGGCTCCCGGCAGCCGGTACGATGACGACTCACCGGCGGCCGGCTCCCCCGTGCGCCGGCCCCTTCCCGCCCGACGGACGCGTTCGCGCATGACCAGCCCCCGACCGATCCGGATCTTCGACACCACCCTCCGCGACGGCGAGCAGTCGCCGGGGGCGAGCATGAACCTCGCCGAGAAGCTGGAGATCGCCCAGGCGCTCGTGCAGCTCGGCGTGGACATCATCGAGGCCGGCTTCCCGATCGCGTCGCCGGGCGACTTCGAGAGCGTTCGCGAGATCGCCGCCGCGGTGCAGGGCGCGACGGTCTGCGGGCTGGCCCGCTGCAACGACACCGACATCGACCGCGCCTGGGAGGCGCTGAAGCCGGCCGGGCTGCCGCGGATCCACGTGTTTCTCGCCACCAGCTCGATCCACCGCGAGTTCAAGCTGCGGATGACGGAGGAGGAGGTGCTCGCCCGGGCCGTGGCCGGCGTGACCCGGGCGCGGAACCACTGCGCCGACGTCGAGTTCTCCCCGGAAGACGCCGCCCGCACCGAGATCGACTTCCTCTGCCGCGTGGTCGAGGCGGTGATCGCGGCGGGCGCCACGACGGTGAATATCCCCGACACCGTCGGCTACGCGACGCCCACGCACATGCACCGGGTGATCAAGAGCCTCGTGGATCGCGTGCCGAACATCGACCAGGCGGTGATCAGCACGCACTGCCACGACGACCTGGGCCTCGCCGTGGCCAACAGCCTCGCGGCGGTGGAGGCGGGCGCCGGCCAGATCGAATGCACGATCAACGGCATCGGCGAGCGGGCGGGCAACTGCGCGCTGGAGGAGGTGGTGATGGCGCTCCGCACGCGGGGCGACTACTACGGCTGCTCCACCCGCATCGCGACGCAGAAGCTCGTGCCCACGAGCCGGCTCGTGGCCAACATCACCGGCATCCAGGTGCCGCGCAACAAGGCGATCGTCGGCAAGAACGCCTTCGCGCACGAATCGGGCATCCACCAGGACGGCATGCTCAAGGAGCCGCGGACCTACGAGATCATGCGGCCCGAGGACGTGGGCCTGGAGCGGACGGATCTCGTGCTCGGCAAGCACAGCGGCCGCGCCGCGCTCGCCGACCGGGCCAAGGCCCTCGGCTACCAGCTCTCGCCGGAGCAGCTGCAGACGGTCTTCGAGCGGTTCAAGCTGCTCGCCGACCGCAAGAAGGAGATCTACGACGGCGACATCGCGGCGCTCTGCGAGCAGCAGTTCTCGGAGCTGCCGGAGCAGTTCGTCTACGAGGGCTACACGCTCTCGACCGCGTCGGGCGTGGCCCCGACCGTGACGCTCCGGGTGCTCCAGAACGGCGCGCCGAAGTCGGCCACGATCACCGCCGGCGACGGCCCCATCGACGGCATCTTCCTGGCGATCGAGAAGCTCACGGGGATCGCGACCTCCTGCCGCGACTTCCGCGTGCAGGCGGTCACGGTCGGCAAGGACGCGCAGGCCGAGGTGACGGTCGAGCTCGAGCACGCCGGCCAGGTGCAGCGGGGCCGCGGGGTCTCGACCGACTCCCTCGAGGCGTCGGCGCGGGCGTTTCTCGCGGCGACGAATCGGCTCGTCCTCGGCGGCGGTCCCCGGCTCCACCCGCAGCGGGCATGACACGGCCACCGGCATCGGCGCGGGGCGGTGAGGCCGCCGGCGGCCGCGTGGGCAGAGCCTCGGCGTGGTGGCTCGGCCTCGGAGGGAGCCTGCTCATCGGGCTGGCCGTGGCAGTGGCCTTCTGGCCGTCGCTCGGCGGTGAGTTTCTCTGGGACGACGACACCTGGATCACGGCCGCACCCACCACGCCCACGCACCGCCTGATCCACGCCGACGACGGCCTGCGGGGCATCTGGCTCACGACCCAGACGCAGGACTACTGGCCGCTGTCCAACTCGATGTTCTGGCTCGAGTGGCGGCTCTGGGGCCTGAACCCCGTGGGCTACCGGGCCGTCAACCTGCTGCTCCACGCGGTCGGCTCGGTGCTCGTGTGGCGCGTCGGCCGGGAGCTCGGCAGCGCCTGGGCCTGGCTCGGGGCGCTGCTGTTCGCCGTCCATCCCGTGACCGTCGCGTCGGTGGCGTGGATCGCGGAGCTCAAGAACTGCCTCTCGCTGCCGCTCTCCGCCGCGGCCCTGCTGTTCTGGCTCTGGTTCGACGCCACCCGCCGCCGGGCCTGGTATGCGATGTCGCTGATCGCGTGCGGGCTGGCGCTCGCGGCGAAGACCTCGACGGTCATCCTGCCGCCGATGCTCCTGGCCTTCGCCTGGTGGCGGCGGGGGCGGATCGACCGGGGGGATCTCGTGCGGACGGCCCCGTTCTTCCTGCTCGCCCTCGCGATGGGCCTCGTGACCCTGTGGACCCAGGGATCGGGAAGCGGCGTGCCCGGAGACGCGGCCGCCGACAGCCTGCTCTCGCGGATCGCGGCCAGCGGCTGGGTCGTGTGGTTCTCGCTCTGGAAGGCGGTCGTGCCGGTGAGGCTCGCGATGCTCTATCCGCGGTGGACGGTCGATCCGGCCACCGTCACGGCCTGGCTGCCGTTGGCGGCCCTGGCCGCCGCGGCCGGCGTGATCGCGGGGCTCGCTCCCCGCTGGCGGAGGCCCTTGGCCATGGGCCTGGGCTGCTACCTCCTGGCGCTCGGTCCGGTGCTCGGCATCGTGCCCATGTGGTTTCGTCGCTACGCCCTGGTGTCGGACCATCTCCAGTATCTCGCCCTCCCGGCGATCACGATGCTCGCGGCGGCCGGGCTGCGGACGGCCGCCGCGGTCTCGGGCCGGTGGCCCGCCGCCATGGGGGCCGCGGCCCTGCTCGCGCTCGGCTGCCTGGCGCTCACATGGCAGCGCAGCGCCGTGTTCACCTCCACGGTCGGCCTGATGCAGGACTCGCTCGCCACCAACCCCGACTCGTGGACGGCCCATACGAACCTCGGGGCCGCCCTGGGCGGCCTCGGCCGCCCCCACGAAGCGATCCGTCACTACGAGGAGGCGCTGCGGCTCCGCCCCGGGTCGTTCCAGGCCCGCAACAACCTGGCCGCGATGCTGGTTCAGCTCGGCCGGCCGCAGGAGGCGGTGCCGCACTACCGCGAGGCCGTGCGGATCAATCCCGACGTCGCGGAGATCCACTCCAACCTGGGCATCGCCCTCGCGCTGCTCGGCAACGCCCGCGAGGCATCCGACGCGTTCCGGGAGGTGCTGCGGCTGACGCCGCATTCGGCCGAGGCGCACAACAACCTCGGCTACCTGCTCGCGGCCCAGGGCAGGCTCGCGGAGGCCGTGCCGCACTACGAGGAGGCGTTGCGGCTGAACCCCGGCGACGCGAAGGCGCTGGACAATCTCCGTCGAGCTCGCGACGAGCTCGGTCGCCGGCCCGGCGGGGGAACGCCGCCGTAGGCCCGGTCGCGCGGTGGCCGCCGCGTCAGATCGCCTCGCCGCCGCGTTCGCCGGTGCGGATCCGCACGCACTCGTCCATCGGCAGCACGAAGATCTTCCCGTCGCCGATCTCGCCGTGGTCGCCCGACCGGCCGCCGCGGATGATCGCCTCGATCGTCGGCTCGACGAACTCGTCGTTCACGGCGATCTGGAGCTGCACCTTGCGGACGAGGTTCACGGAAATCTCGTGGCCCCGGTAGGCCTCCGCATGGCCCCGCTGGCGGCCGAAGCCCTGCACGTCGAGCACCGTGAGGCGAAAGACCTCGACCTCGGAGAGCGCCTGCTTCACGCGCTCGAGCTTGCCGGGTTGGATGATCGCGATGATGAGCTTCACGGGACTCCGCCTTTCGAGCGTGAACCGCCCGAGGCTATCCCCCGGCACGGCGCCACCACAAGCGGTCGCACCGCGACCGTCGGCGCATGCCCCGGCCTGAGTGGGTGTTAGGCGGAGTACCCACCCAAGCCACGTTGGGGCATCCTTCCGGACGGGGCGGCCATCAGAACCCAGGCGTCTTGAGGACGACATGGGCGAGGCCCGAATAAGTCACCACGGTCGGGGCAAAAACCATGCCGTGGACGCGGCCTCCCGCAGAGATCACGCGTGCAACCCTGAAAAACAGGCCCCCGCCGTCCGAGAGCCGCCCCCCCGCGACGGCCGCGACCGCTTCCTTTTCCAGCACGCCCTGCCCAACCCGGTGGCAGCGGCTACGGTGCGGCATGCCCGCCATCGCCCCGCCGCTCCGGCTCGATCATCTGCTCGCGCTCCGCGGGCGGGATCTCGCCCTCGGCCTGGCCGCCGCCGTGCCCGACCTCGGCGACATCGCAGGGTTCGCCGAACTGCCGCACCGCGGTGGCCGGCGGGCCGCGCTCGCCCGGCTCGCGGACATCGACCCGGTCGCATACGCCCGCACCCGCAATCACGTGGCCGGCGCGGTGACGTCGCTCTCGCCCTGGATCCGCCACGGCGTGCTCTCCCTGGCGGAGGTCCGCGATGCGGCGCTCGCCCGCGTGACGAATCCCGACGACGCCGCGAAGCTCGTGTCGGAACTCGGCTGGCGGGACTACTGGCGACAGGTGTACGCGGCGGTCGGCGACGCGATCCTCGCCGACATCGAGCCGCCGGCCGCCCGGCCGCGACAGCCGCCGCGCACGGCCATGCCCGACGACGTCCTGGAGGCCCGCACCGGGATGGCCTGCATCGACGCCTTCGTGCGGCGGCTCCACGACTCCGGCTGGCTCCACAACCACGAGCGGATGTGGCTGGCATCGTGGCTGGTGCACGGGCGCGGCATCCACTGGCGGGTGGGCGCCGACTGGTTCCTGTCGCACCTCCTCGACGGCGATCCCGCGAGCAACCATCTCTCGTGGCAGTGGATCGCCGGCACCTTCTCCGCGAAGCCGTACCTCTTCAATCGCGAGAATCTCGAGACCTTCACCTCGGGCATCCACTGCCGCGACTGCGGGCTGCGGGGTCGCTGCGACGTCGAGGGCAGCTACGACGACCTCGCCGCGCGGTGCTTCGCCCCGGGGCCGCCCCCCGCCCGCGGCCCGCTGCGGATCGCGGCCCGCGTCGAGCCGCCGGCGGCCACCCCGCGGCCGAAGCGGCCGCTCGTCTGGCTGACGCTCGACGCCGCGGCCGCCGAGAGCCCGGCGGCAGCCGCGGCTCCCGCCGCCCCGCGGGTGTTCGTGATCGATCAGGCCTGGCTGGGGGACGAGCGGCCGGCGCTCAAGCGGCTCGTGTTCCTGGTGGAGTGCCTGGCCGAGGCGGGGCCCGTCGAACTCTGGCTCGGCGACCCGGCGGCAGTGCTCCGCGACCGCGCCGCCGCTCACGGCTGCGATGCCGTGGCCGTGGCCGCCGGCCCCTGCCCGCGGAACCGCCGCGTGGAGGCCGATCTGGCGGTGAGCCTGCCCGTCGTTCGCGTGGCCGAGCCCCGCTTCTGCGACCGCTCGCGCGTCCGCGACCTCGGCCGCTTCTCGCGCTACTGGAACGCCGTCTCCGCGTCGGCGCTGCGACCGACGGCGGGCTGAGCCACGACGGGATCAGGGCAGCTCGGCGGCAGCCCCGCCCCAGGCCCGGCGATCGAACTCGTCCCACGCGCCACCCGACGGCCAGGCCGCCTCGATCGCCAGCGTCCGTCCGTCCCGCGGGTGCGGGAGCACGAGCCGCATCGCCCGCAGCGCGAGCCCGCCGCGGTCCGTCCCCGCCGCGCCGGCCGCGGCGTAGAGCGGGTCCATGAGGATCGGACAGCCCAGCCACGCGAGGTGGACGCGGAGCTGGTGCGAACGCCCGGTGACGGGCTCGAGGGCGACGAGGCTGGCATCGCGACCGCTGGCGAGCACCCGCCAGCGGGAGGTGGCCCGACGCCCGAGAATCGGATCGACCCGCTGCCGGGGCGGCCTGTCGCGATCGGCCGCGAGCGGCAGCGAGAGCTCACCGGCGGCGGCCGGCAGCCTCCCAGTGACGATCGCCAGATACACCTTGGCCACCGTGCCCGCCTCGAACGCGCGGCCGAGCGCGATGCGGGCCGGGCGATTTCGCGCCAGCACGAGCAGCCCCGAGGTGTCACGATCGAGGCGGTGCACCGCCTCGCACGAACCGTATGCGGCGCGGAGCCGGGCGGCGACATCGGGCGGATCGAGGGTCGTGCGGGCGGGCACGCTCGGCACCCCGCCGGGCTTGTCGACCACCACGAGATCGTCGTCCTCGTGGACCACCACCGGCGCGAGGGCGGTGTCGTCGTGCATCGGTCGGCGTCCCTGCGGTCAGAGGAGGCCGAGCAGCGATGCCCAGCGGCAGAGGGTCGCGGGGACGGGATCGCCGTCGTCCGGCAGGAGGCCGACCACGTGCCCGGCCGCCTCGAGCCGGCGACGATCGGCGTCCACCC
>JBIIMU010000002.1:0-29250 GCA_044337845.1 Pirellulales bacterium
CGTGCGACACGTTCGCGACGAAGTCGCGGCGCACCCGCTCCAGCCGCTGCATCTCGGTGACGTCGTTGAGCACGAGGACGGCCCCGCCGTCGCCGCTGGCGTCGCGGAGCGCGGTGCCGCGCATGCGAATCGTGCGGTCGCGGAGCCCGTGCAGCACGAGGTCGTCCTCGACCGGCTCGCGGCAGTCGATCGCGGTGAGCGCGAACCGCCGCAGGTCGGGGTTGCGGATCACGTCCTGGAGCGGGCGCCCCGCCGCCCGGCCGGGGTCGATGCCGAGCAGCTCCGCGGCGGCCTGGTTGACGCCCAGCAGCCGCTGCCGGGCGTCGATCGCGAGCACCCCCTCGATCATGCTGCCGAGCACGGCCTCCTGCTGGGTGCCCTGCCGGCCGATCGTCAGCCCGCGCTCCACGAGCTGCTCCCGCAGCCGGACGAGCGCCGACGCCAGATCGGCGAACTCCGCGACCTCGGTGGCGGGCACTTCCGCGGCCGTGTCGCCGGCCACGAGCCGTTCGGCGGTCGCCACCAGTTCGTCGACCGGCTTCGTCACCCGCCACACGACCGCGTAGCCGAGCGCCGCGGCGCAGGCCGCGACCGCGACGCAGCCGCCCAAGAGCCTCCGCTGCCAGCGGGCGAGGGCGTCGTCCGACTGGGTGGCGTCGGCCGCCGCGAGCACGAGGCCCGGGCCGGCGGGCACGGCCACCTCCAGCGACCGGCGGCCCGTCGCCCCGTCGTAGCGGCTCCGGCTGGCCGCCCCCTCCGCGGCCGCCGCGTCCGACGCAAGCGTGCAGCGGATCCCCGACGACCGCTCGAGCGCGGCGGCGGCCTGGCGAAAGCCCTCGCGATCGGCGCTCGGGTCGGCGGCCGGGAGCGTCGCCACGAGGGCCCGAGCCGAGTCGGTCAGCCGGGCGGCGAGCGCGTCGTCGGCCAGGCCGGCGAACTGCACGCTGGCGATCCAGAAGCCCGCCCCGAGCGTGACCAGCACCGCGGCGCACCAGCCGACGAACAGATGCCAGAAGAGCCGGGTGCGGGGCATGGACGTGACCTGGGACGCAGGAACGCGAACGCGTGCTGCAGTGTCGCAGGGCGGAGGCCCGCAGAAAAGCGCCGGCCTCGTCAGGCGCGGAACCGGTAGCCGACGCCGCGGACGGTCTCGATGTAGTGGCCGTGATCGCCCAGTTTGCGGCGCAGGCCGGCGACCTGCACGTCGACCGACCGCTCCGTGACGGGATAATCCGCCCCCTTGACGGCATCGACGATCTGGCCGCGGGTGTAGGCCCAGCCGGGCCGCTTCGCCAGGAACGTGAGCAGCGCGAACTCCGTGTAGGTGAGCTCCAGCGGCCTGCCGGCGAGCGTGGCCTCGTGGCGGCCGGGATGGATCGAGAGCTCGTGCACGTCGATCGTCGTCTCGAGCTCCTCCCGGCGGCGCGACTCCTCGCGGCGGAGCAGGGCGCGGATCCGGGCGGCCAGCACCCGCGGACTGAACGGCTTGGTCACGTAGTCGTCGGCGCCCCGCTCGAGCCCGACGACCACGTCGCCCTCCTCGCTCTTCGCCGTGAGCATCACGATCAGGGAGTCGCGGGTCGCGGCGTCGGCCTTGAGGCGACGGCAGACCTCGAGCCCGTCGACGGCGGGCAGCATCAGGTCGAGCACGATCAGATCCGGGGGCGCCCGCCGCGCGGCCTGCAGCGCCTGCTCGCCGCTCGACACGCACTCCACGGCGTAGCCTTCCCGCGTGAGGTTGTAGCGGACGAGCTCGAGGAGGTCCTCTTCGTCGTCAACGACGAGCACCCGGGGCTTCGGCTGCTCCCGCCCGCTCCGGTTCCTGGTGGGCACGTCGCTCGGCTCCGCTCGGGGGTGAAGGCCGTGGCTCGGGGTCATGGGACCGGGAGTCTCCCCGGCCTGCGTGAGGATTTCGTGAGCGACGCCGGCTCACGACAGCAGCAGCTCGACGTCCTCCGGGGTCAGGCTGGCGATCATGCTCTCGTCGGCCCGCACGATCGATTCGGCCAGGTCGCGTTTCCGGTCCTGGAGGGCCACGATCTTCTCCTCGACGGTGTCCCGGGCGATCAGCCGGTAGGCGAACACGCGGCGGGTCTGGCCGATGCGGTGGGCCCGGTCGACGGCCTGGGCTTCCACGGCGGGATTCCACCACGGATCGAGGATGTAGATGTAGTCGGCGGCGGTGAGGTTGAGCCCCTGGCCACCGGCCTTGAGGCTCACGAGGAACAGCCGGCAGTCGGGATCCTCCTGGAAGCGGACCACGCGGGCCTGGCGGTCGGTCGTGCGGCCGTCGAGGTACTCGTAGACGGTGCTCTTCTCGTCGAGCCGCCGCCGGAGGATCGACAGGAAGCTGGTGAACTGGCTGAACACCAGCACCTTGTGGCCCTCGTCGAGCACCTCGTCGAGCTGCTCGAGCAGCGTGTCGAGCTTGGCGCACGGCTCGTCGATGCGGGCGTGATCGACGAGCCCGGGATGACAGGCCGTCTGCCGGAGTCGCAGCAGGGCCTCGAGCACCGCGATCCGCGACCGGCCGATGCCCATCCGTCCGATCCGGCCGGCGAGCTCGGCCCGGAAGTGCTCGCGGAGTTCGTCGTAGGCCTTCCGCTGGGCCTCGCCGAGCTCCACGTACAGCGTCTGTTCGGTCTTCTCGGGCAGGTCGGAGAGCACCTGCGTCTTCGTCCGCCGCAGCAGGTAGGGCCGCACCGCCCGGGCCACGACGTCGGCACTGCCCCGGCCGTCGGCGAGAAACTTGCGCAGCCGTCCCGCGCTGCCGAGCTGGCCGGGGTTGAGAAACTCGAAGATGCTCCACAGCTCGCCAATGTGGTTCTCGACCGGCGTGCCGGTGAGGGCCAGCCGGTGCCGGGCCCGCAGCAGCCGGCACGCCTTCGCCGCCTGGCTGGCCGCGTTCTTGATCGACTGCGCCTCGTCGAGCACCACGTAGTCGAACTCGGTCTCGCGGTGCGCCACGATGTCGCGGCGGAGCGTGCCGTAGGTGGTGATCACGATGTCCCAGTCGGTGAGCGTGCCCGTCTCGTCGGCGCGGGTGGTGCCCGTGTGGTTGGCCACCCGCAGCTGCGGCGCGAACTTCCGCGCCTCGTCCATCCAGTTGAAGACGAGGCTCCGCGGCACGACCACCAGCGACGGACGGTGCGGGATCCCGGCGGCCGCCGACTCGCCCCGCCGGCGGAGGAGCAGCGCCAGCACCTGGATCGTCTTGCCGAGACCCATGTCGTCGGCCAGGCACCCGCCGAGCCCCAGCGATTCCAGGAACACGAGCCACCCCAGCCCTTCCCGCTGATAATGGCGGAGGGTGCCCTGGAAGCCGGCCGGCTCCGGCTCGGCCTCGGGCTGCTCACCGGCCGCGAGCTGCTCGCGGAGCTTCTCGAAGGCTTCGTCGACCCGCGACTGCGGCTGGCTCGCCAGCAGGGCGTCGAGCAGGGCCATCTGGATCCGGCCGTACCGCAGGCGGCCGTCGTGCCGCTGGGCGAGCGCGGCCATCGGCTCGAGCTGCTGGGCGAACGACTCGGGCAGGATGCCGATCGAGCCGTCGGGCAGCTCCACCGCGCGGTCGCCCCGGGCGAGCGCCTCGAGAAGCGCGGGCAGTTCGGCCGACACGCCGCCGAAGTCGATCGCCGCCGAGAGCTCGAACCAGTCGATGCCGCTGGTGACGTTCCAGGCCACGCTTCCGGCCGGGCGATACCGGCGGCCGGCCACCTCCACCGCCCAGCCCGCCGCGGCGAGCTGCGACACCGATCCGTCGAGCCGGTTCCGCGGAATCTCCACGTGATGCGACGCGGCCCCGTCGAGCGCCTGGCCGCGGGCCGCGGTGGCGCCGTACCGCGGCAGGAGCGCGAGCGCCTCCCGCTCGGCGGCCCGGTCGCGCCGGACGAACACCCGGCGGTCGGCGTCGGCGGCCCCGCCCGCGGGGTCGTCGGCCGCGATCTGGATGCCCTCGTAGTCGAACCACACCCGCCCGGCGAGGTGCACGCGGGGCTGGCTCCGGCGGCGGGGGCCCGCGGCGGACTCGTCGGCCGCGACGGCGGGCGAGTCGTCGAGCACGAGCTTGGGTCGGGGCGGACCCGACTCGATCCGCCAGCCCGTCCACGCCGGAACCACGATCCGCGGCACGTCGGCCAGGAGCGCGAGCCGCTCGATCAGTCCGTCGACCTGGCCGCCCGACACCTCGATCGGACCGCGGCGCTCGAACTGCTCCATCCATCCCGACGACGTGGCGGCCAGGTCGGTCTGCGGCTTGAGCCGGGCGATGCGGTCGGAAAACACCACCAGGCCGGCCCGCAGCACCGCCTTGGGCTCGTCGACCCGCTTCCGCTGGGAGCCGCGGACGAGCATGCCCCGGAGCGTGGCCTTCGCGGGCCGCGGCAGCGGGGCGTCGTCGTCGTCGCCGCCGCGGCGGCCGGCCGCGGGCCGCACGTGGTCGTCGTCGGGCTCGAGCACGAACGCGAACTCCCACGGCTGGCCGCCGTCCCACGTGAGCGGCAGCACCTTCTCGGGATCGCGCCGCGGCTCGGGCTGGACGACGAGCCGGCCCCGCTCGCAGAGCATCGCGAGGTGTGCCTCCGCGGACCGGGGCCCGACCACGATCCGCGCGATGCTGCGCCGCTCGATCGGCTCGGGAAACCCGCCCTCGCCGGACGCCGCCGCCCCCACCAGCCGCTCGACGAGCGTCCGCTCCTGCTCGTCGAGCTGCTCGAGCTCCACCTCGCCCGGACCGATCACCACCTTCCGCGGCCGCCCCGTGGCGTTGCCGGCCACGTCGAGCTGCATCCGCGACGGCACGAGCACGGCCGCCCGCGCGTCGGCCGAGGCCGCCAGGTCGAGCACGAAGACGAGCGCGCCGCCGACCTTGCGCTGGTCGGGAATGTCGAGGGCGCTCGACCGCACCGCCGGCTCGACCAGCCGCCGCCGCTCCTCGAGTTCCGCGGCCCACGCCGGCAGTCGCTCGCCGGAACGGCGGCCGGCCGGCGGCGGGGGCGTCCAGGCCCGCGGCGCGGCCCGCTCGGGCTCGGCGGCCGGGGCGTCGTCGTCGTCGGCTTCCGGCTCGGCATGGTCCGCCTCGGGCAGGTCTTCCGCGACGATGGCGAGCGTCACCGGGGTCTGGTCGTGGATGCCGGACAGCAGCCGCCGGCGATCGACCTCGAGGAGCACCGCGGCGAGCACCGCGCACGGCCGGCCCTCCCGGCCCGCGGGCGTGGAGCAGCGGGTTTCGAGGGTCATGCCGCCGCGGCGGTGGGCGGAGAGCTCGAGCTCCACCTCGTGTTCGCTGCCGTCGTCGCCGACGACGGTGGCCCGCACCTGGCCGACCCGGGGGCAGGCGACGGACGCGGGGGTGATCGTGCGGGCCCTGGCCACGTCGGCCGGCGGGAAGAGATGGAAGAGGCGCTGCTCGAGGGTCTTCATGCTGCCGGTTCGGAGGTGCGGAGAGCGTGCCGCGACGATCCGGTCGACAGGCGTGAAGCCCGGGCGCGCAGCACGTGGTTGTACCCCGCCGGGGCCGCGTTTGGCGAGGGCCACGCCGTGATCGGGGGGGCGGCGGTCAGCCGCCCTTCACCGTGGCGATCAGTTCGAGCACGTTCTCCACCGGCGTGCCGGGGAGGATGCCGTGCCCGAGATTGAAGATGTGGCCGGGCCGGCCGCCGGCGCGGGCGAGCACGTCGAGCGTGCGGCGCCGCACGGTGTCGCGATCGGCGAACAGCACGACCGGCTCGAGGTTGCCCTGCACGGCCCGGTCGTGGCCGACGAGCCGCCAGCCCTCGTCGAGGTCGATCCGCCAGTCGATGCCGATCACCGAGCCGCCCGCCTCGCGGAGCAGCGGCAGCAGGGCCGGGTTGCCGGTCGCGAAGTGGATCGTGGGCACCCGCTTCGCCGCCTCGGCCAGCGCCGCGCGGCTGTGCGGCAGGACGTAGCGCCGGTAGTCGTCGGTGCCCAGGCAGCCGACCCAGCTGTCGAACAGCTGCACGACCTGGGCGCCGGCGTCGATCTGGGCCACGAGGTAGCGGCTCACGGCCCGCGCGATCCGGGCCATCAGGTCGTGCCACGCCGACTCGTGCCGGAGCATGAACGACTTGGTGTGAACCCACGACTTGCTCGTGCCGCCTTCGATGCAGTAGCCGGCCAGCGTGAACGGCGCGCCGGCGAAGCCGATCACCGGGATGGAGGCGTCGAGGCCGGCCCTCGTGGCGCGGACGGTGTCCATCACGAAGCCGACGCGGTCGACGTCGTCGAGCTCCCGCACCCGGTCCACGTCGGCGGCCGCGCGGACCGGATTGTGGATCACGGGCCCCTCGCCGTGGGCGAACTCCAGGTCCATGCCCATCGGCTCGAGCAGCGGCAGCAGGTCGCTGAAGATGATGGCCGCGTCGACGCCCAGCCGCTCGACCGTGGCGATCATCACCTCCGCCGAGAGCCGCGGGGTCTTGCAGAGCTCGAGGAAGCCGACCTTGTCGCGGACGGCGCGGTATTCGGGGAGGTAGCGGCCCGCCTGCCGCATCAGCCACACCGGGGTCCGCTCCACCGGCTCCAGGCGGCACGCCCGCAGCAGGAGCGGGGCGGCGGGACCGGTCGGCTGCATGGGGGCGGTGGTGGACATCGCCGACGAGTATAGGGCCGTGGCGGGCGTTCGCAGCGGGGCCATCGGCAGCCGCTGGTCGGCAACTACAATACGGACGGCTTCTCGCGCGGCGGGAAGTGCGTCGCGCGAACCGCCCGGACTCCGCATGGCCGCGTTTCTCTCCGGCATCTCGATCGTGTGCTTCGCCGCGAGCTACGCCGTGGCCCTGGCGTGCGAGGCGTCGCGGCTCGCGTTCCGCTCGGGCGTCCGCGGCGCGGCGATGGTGGCGTTCGCGGCGGCGGGGCTCGTGGCCCACACGCTGTTCCTGGTGTGGCGGGCCGTCGACGGCGGGGCCGCACCGCTCTCCAGCCCCTTCGACTGGTATCTGCTCGCGGCCTGGCTGGTGGCGGCGGGAGCGCTCTGGCTCACCGTGGCGAATCCCCGCACGCCCGTGGGGCTGTTCCTCTGGCCGGTCGTGCTGGGGCTCGTGGGAGCGGCGACGCTCGCCAGCCGGGAGCCCTTCCTCCGCGACGCGGCATCGCTCTTCTGGGGACGCATCCACGGCGGGCTGCACCTGATCTGGAGCGTGAGCGTGGTGCTCGGCGCCAGCGCCGGACTGATGTGGCTGATCCAGGCCGGACGCCTGGCCCGCAAGCAGGCGCCGCTCCGCGGCTTCCGCATGCCGAGCCTCGAGCGGCTCGCCAACGTCACGGCCCGCACGCCCGCGGTCGCGGCCTGGGCCGCCGCCGCCGGGTTCGCCTCGGGCATGATTCTCAACGCGGTCAACCATCGCCGCGGACTGATCGAGACGGTTCCCTGGAGCGATCCCGTCGTCGTGCGGATGGCGGCGGTCGTCGTCTGGCTGGTGATCGCCGCGTGGCTCGCGGCCGCGGCCCGGCAGCGGCCCGACGGCGGCCGGATCACGGCGCGGCTGGCCCTCGTGAGCCTGGCCGTGCTCGCGGCGAGCGTCGCCTGGGGCGTGCTCGGATCGACGCGGCACGGCAAGCCGCAGCCCACCGTGGCGGCGCCCGTCGTCGAGGCCGCGTCATGACGCTCGCCCTCGTCGGAGGCACGCATCGCACGGTGCCGCTCGCGCTGCGGGAGCGGCTCGCCTTCTCGGCGGATCAGGCGGCGGAGGCGCTCGCGCGGTTTCGCGACCGCTTCCCGGGCCGCGAGGGCGTGCTGCTCTCCACCTGCAACCGCGTGGAGTTCTACGCGGCCGGCGAAGGGGGCAGCGCGGCGCCGGCGGCCGAGCAGCTCGTGTCGTTTCTGGCCGAGTGCCGCGGCATCGACGCCGGCTCGCTCGAGCCGCTGCTCTCGCGGGAGCACGACGAAGCGGTGGTCCGCCACCTGTTCGGCGTCGCCGCCGGCCTCGACAGCATGGTGCTCGGCGAGCCGCAGATCCTCGCGCAGGTCAAGCAGGCCTGGGCGATCGCCCAGGACAGCCGGACGTCCGGCCCGCTCACCGCCGGCATGTTCCAGGCCGCGCTCCGCACCGCCAAGCGGGTGGCGACGGAGACCGCCCTCGGCCGGGAGCGGGTGTCGATCCCGAGCGTGGCGGTGGCCGACTTCGCCAGCGGCGTGTTCGAACGGTTCGACGACAAACGCGTGCTCTTGGTGGGCGCGGGCAAGATGGCCGGCGAGACGCTCCGCTACCTCCGCGAAGCCGGTGCCCGCGACGTGGTGATCGTCAATCGCACCGCCGCGCGGGCCGACGAGCTCGCGGCCCGGCTCGACGCCCGGCCGGCGGCCTTCGATCGCCTCGAGCAGGAACTCGCCACCGCCGACCTCGTGGTCAGCACGACCGGGGCCACCGCCCACGTGGTGCCGCTCGACCTGTTCGCGCGGGCCGAGGCCCGCCGCGAGGGGCGGCCGCTGGTGGTGCTCGACCTGGCGGTGCCCCGCGACTTCGACCCGCGGATCGGCGAGCGGCCGGGTGTCTGGCTCTACTGCGTGGACGACCTCGCCCAGGCCTGCGAGGCCAACCGCCGCAGCCGCCAGCGGGAGATGCCCCGGGCCCTCGCGATCGTCGACGAGGAGGCCCGCCGCTTCATGGGCGACATGCACCACCGCACCACGGCGCCGGTGATCGAGCAGCTCCGCGCGGGCTGGAGCGAGACCGGCGACGCGGAGCTCGACCGCCTCTTCCGCCGGCTGCCGCACCTGCCGGACGCCGACCGCGCCGAGATCCGGCAGGCCTTCGAGCGGTATGCCGCCAAGATGCTCCATCCGCCACTGGCGTCGCTGCGGAGCGAGAGCCATTCGGGCCCGCCGCACGGCCTGCTCGACGCCCTCAAGCGGCTGTTCAACCTCGAAGACTGAGCGGCGTGAGTGCCGCGGCGGCATCCTTTTTCACACCTCGGGGTGTGACAATCGCGCGGCGATTTTTGTTGTCGCACGCCCGCCAGGCATTTACTGTTGGGTTTCCGGCGTGTCGGGAAATGTCTTCTCCCGCCGGCCTTCACGCCGCATGCGCACAACCTCCTTCGTTCTACTCGTCGCCCTCGGCTCCCTGTCGCTGGGCTGCTCGCGGGTGGCCGACGTGGCCTACACGCTGCGGACCGATGCCGAGAAGCTCGACCTGCCGGAGAAGCACGAGGCCCAGATCGCCGAGTACCTCGCGATGTTTCACGGCACGCCGTCCAATCCCCGGATGGCGCTGCCCGATCCAATCGCGGAGCCGGCAGCGGCGGCGAGCGACGGCGTCGCCCCGATCGCCCGCGTCGACAAGCCGGGCTACGACCGCCTGACGCTGCAACTCGGCCACCAGGTCTACACGAAGCAGTGTGCCGGCTGCCACGGCACCACGGGCGACGGCAAGGGCCCGGCCGGCGCCTTCCTCAATCCGCCGCCGCGGGACTACCGCAACGGCGTGTTCAAGTTCACGTCGACGCCGCGGGGCTCGAAGCCCCGCCGCGAGGATCTCCGGCGAATCCTGAAATACGGTGCGAAGGGCACCTCGATGCCGGCGTTCCGCTTCCTCCCCGACGAGGAGGCCGAGGCCGTGCTCGACTACGTGCAGGTGCTCGCCGCCCGCGGTCAGCTCGAGATCGACCTGATCCGGGAGGCGACCGACGAGCTCGACGAGGGGGACGACTTCGACCCCGAGACGGTCGCCGAATACGTGCAGGGCATCTCCGACTCCTGGGATCGCGCCGAGGGAGAACTCATCCGACCCCTGACCGTCGATCCGCCGCGGACGGCCGACACGATCCATCAGGGGGCCGTCGCGTTCGCGGAGTTCTCGTGCGTGAAGTGCCACGGCCCCAACGCCCGCGGCAGCAAGTCGGCCGACGTCGGCCAGGACATCTGGGGCCGCACCGCCTATCCCGCGAACCTCGCCATGGGCATGCTGCACGGCGGCCGCCGCCCCGTCGACATCTACCGCCGGATCTACTCCGGGATCAACGGCACCCCGATGCCGTCGTCGAAGGATCCCAACACCGCGATCGGCGAGACGCCCGAGCAGCGGTCGGACCGCATCTGGCACCTCGTCCACTTCATCACGGCCGTGATCGACAACAACGGGGTGCCCGACGAAGCCCAGCGGGCGATCGACGACACGCTCAAGGCCGTGGCGGGAGGAGCCGCCCCATGAGACGCGACGACATCGCCGTCAAGAAGCTGCGGCTCGCGGAACTCCAGGCGGAAGCCGCCCGGCTCGAGGCCGAGGTCGATTCCGAGGAGTTCGTCGAGGCGGCCGCCTCGTGGGCGCGGCGGGGCTACTACCTCACCTACTACGCCACCGCTGGGTTCTTCCTCGGCATGGTCGCGGCCCTCGTCAGCCTGATGTTCAACATCATCGGGGCCAGCATCGCCGGCAAGGATCCGCTGCAGCTGGTCCGCGTCTACCTCACGTTTGGCCTCGGCGGCAAGGCGCTCGACCCCGCCTTCGACAACGGCCTCGCCCTGGCGATGGGCTGCGTGCTCTACATCGCCACCGGCATGCTCCTGGGGATCGTGTTCCACGTGATCCTCACGCGCTACGCATCCCATGCCGGACTCCTCGGCCGGCTCGCGCTGGCGAGCGTGGTGGCGGTGGCCGTGTGGCTCGTGAACTTCTACGGACTGATCTCCTGGCTCCAGCCGCTCCTGTTCGGCGGCAGCTGGATCGTGGACAACGCCCAGCTTCCCTGGTGGGTGGCGCTGGCCACGCACCTGGTCTTCGGCTGGACGATGGCCGTGATCTACCCCTGGGGCCTGTTTCACCCCTACCGCCTGCAGACGGACCAGCCATGACCTCCGCGCCCCAGGCCCACGCCGCGGCCGTCCCCGACCATCCGGCCCACGAGGATCTCGTCGACGAGCCGATCATCCTCGCGTACTACGTGGCCGCGCTCACGTTCCTGACGATCTCGATGTCGGCGGGCATTCTCATGGCGCTGCAGCTCGTCCACTGGAACCCGCTCAACGGCCTCGAACTGCTCTCGCCCGGCCGCTGGCGGATGATCCACACCAACGCCATCGCCTACGGCTTCCTGGCCAATGCCTTCCTGGGCACGCTCCACTGGGCGGTGCCCCGCCTCACGTTCCACAAGGTCGCGAGCCGGACCCTGTCGTGGTTCATCTTCGTGGCCTGGCAGGTGATCGTCGGACTGACGGCGGTGGGCATCGTCGTCGGCCCCACGTTCCAGGATCAGCCGTGGCTGCTCGACCTCGCGAAGCGGTGGCACCTGCCGATGAATCTCGGTGCCCAGGGGCTCGAATGGGGCGAGACGCCGTTCTGGATCGACCCGCTGGCCCTGCTCGGGCTGGCGCTGGTGGCCGTGAACTTCATGGTGCCCATCGGCCGGAGCAAGGGGCCGATGTACGTGTCGCTGTGGTACTTCATGGCGGCCTTCGTCTGGACGTTCCTCACCTACGCGATGGGCAACCTGCTCCCCGAGTACGCGGTCGCCGGCACGAGCGCCGGAGCGATCGGCGGGCTGTTCATCCACGACCTCGTGGGCCTGTTCGTCACGCCGCTCGGCTGGGGCCTGATGTACTACTTCGTGCCGATCCTGCTGAAGCGGCCGATCTGGAGCCACGGCCTGTCGCTCGTCGGCTTCTGGGGCCTGGCCTTCTTCTATCCGCTCCAGGGCATCCACCACTTCCTCTACACGCCGATCCCGATGTTCCTCCAGTACGGGGCGGTGATCTCCACGATCGCCGTGGAGCTCGTGGTGGCCACGGTGGTGATCAACTTCTTCGGGACCCTCGGCAAGCGGGGCTCCGAGTTCTTCACGAACCTGCCGATCCGCTACTTCTACACGGGCATGGTCTTCTACTTCATCACCTGCTTCCAGTGCGCCCTGCAGGTGACGCTCACGTTCCAGAAGCTGATCCACTTCACCGACTGGGTCGTGGGCCACGCCCACCTCGTGATGTTCGGCGTGTTCAGCCTCTGGCTGTTCGGCATCATGACGTATCTCTTCCCGCGACTGCTCGGGCGGCCGTGGTACAGCCGCACGCTCTGCGAATACCACTACTGGCTGTCGTCGGTGGGGCTGTTCGTGATGTTCCTCGACCTCACGCTCGCCGGCATCTTCCAGGGCTGGTACTGGGCGAGCCTCCAGCCCTGGGACGCCTCGACCGACGGCTCGCAGCCCTTTTGGATCGTCCGCGTGTTCGCGGGGCTGACGATGTTCGCCGGGCTGCTCTGCTTTCTTTTCAACCTGTGGATGACCTGGCGCGGCGCCGAGGCACCCGAGAAATCGGCGGGCCGGGTCGCGGCCGCCACCACCTGATCCTCACCAGCAGACAAGGTCCGCACGCGGAGCCAGTTCATGTTCGAGAGCAAGTCGGGCATCTTCTTCATCGCCGGGATCGGCTTCTTCCTGCTCGCCTTCCTGGGCAACGGGGCGGTGCCGATGCTGATGTACAAGGACCGGCACGAGCAGACCGCCGAGGAGGTGGTCAACAAGAAGGTGCTCAACCAGTTCGCCGATCTGGCCGAGCGGTATCCGGAGCAGTTCCAGGCCGCCTTCGGCGCGGCCTCGGCCGAGAAGTGCGCCGAGGCCCTGCGGCTGGGGCGGCAGATCTACGTGGGCGAGGGCTGCTGGCACTGCCACAGCCAGTTCGTGCGGCCGGTGTCGAACGAGTCGCGGCGGTACGGGCCCGTCTCGCGGACCGAGGAATACGACAACGAGCTGCAGCGGCCGGTGCTGTTCGGCACCCGGCGCGTGGGCCCGGATCTCTCCCGCGAGGGCGGCCGCCGGGGCAATGACTGGCACGCGGTCCACTTCTACCGGCCGCGGACGGTGTCGAACAACTCGCCGATGCCGGAGTACCCCTGGTTCTTCGACGGGTCCCCCGACAAGCCGAATCGCCGCGGCCTGGCCCTGATCACCTACGTGCAGTGGCTCGGCTCGTGGCTCGACGAGTATCCCTACTACGAGGAACTGGCGGAGGTGAAGGGTGAATGACGCGCATCCGGTCGCCCCGCGACCGCGGGCGGGCATGAGCCGCCGCCAGGCCTGGGTGACGGCGGCGATGGCCGTGCTGATCCTGATCCCGAGCCTGTACGGCTTCCTCGGGAAGTTCGTGGAGTTCGTCCACATCTACCGCGGCGCGTCGGGGGGCGAGTTTGCCGTGGCCCCGATCCTGAACTACCTGCTCGCCAGCGCCGGATTCTTCTGCATGCTGCTGTGGGCGGCGTGGAACGGGATGTTTCGCGACGTCGAGCGGCCGAAGATCGACTTCCTCGAGAACGAGCGGCTGCTCGACCGCGACGCGCGCACCTGACCGGAGACCCATCCGCCATGCCCGACCTCTCGCCCCCGCCGGGCTCGTCGTCCTCCCCGGAGGCGGAGCACCGCCACCACGACTACATCGGCAACGACATCCCGTGGTACGTGCGGGCCATCTGGATCGGTTTCTGGATCTTCGCCGTGACCTACACGATCCGCTACCTGCTGCCGGCCATGCAGGTCGAGCTGATCCAGCGGCCATGACACGTCCGGCCCCTGCGTGGTGACGTCGTGACGGATCCCGAAACACCCGCGGGCGGTTGCGACTACTGCGGACTGCCGCTCGCCGCCTCCCCCGGCGCTGGCCCGCGCTACTGCTGCTTCGGCTGCCGGTTCGCCGCCTCGATCACCGACGCCTCGGGCGACACGGGCGAGTCGCGGTGGATGATGACGCGGCTGGGGCTCGCGGTGTTCTTCAGCATGAACGTGATGGTGTTCACGATGCTGCTCTGGTCGGAGCGGGCCGGCACGGCCGAGCCGGCGGCGGCCGTGTTCTACGGCCTGGCGCGGCATGCCTGCCTGTTGTTCACGGCGCCCGTGATGCTCCTGCTCGGCGGGCCGCTGTTCCACGAGGCGGCGCGGGAGGTGCGGCAGGGGCGGCCCTCGCTCAACCTGCTCCTGGCGCTCGGCGTGGCGGCCGCCTTCCTGATCTCCGTCCAGGCGGTGGTGCTGGATCGCGGCCACGTCTACTTCGAGGTGGCCTGCATGGTGCTCGTGGCGGTGACGCTGGGCAAGTGGCTCGAGGCCTCGGGCAAGCTGCGGACCACGGAGGCGCTCCGCGAACTCCGCACGCTCCTTCCCGACCGCGTCCGCAGGGTCGCCGCCGGCGGCGAGGCGACGATCCCGCTGGCGGAGACGGTCGTGGGCGACCGCCTCCGCGTGCTCCCCGGGGAGCGGATTCCGACCGACGCGCTGATCGTCGAAGGCCGCTCGGCGATCGACGAACGGACCGTCAGCGGCGAGTCGGTGCCGGTCGTGCGGGAACCGGGCGACGGCGTGGCCAGCGGCACCGAGGTGGTCGACGGGCCGCTGGTGATCGAGGTGACGGCCGCCCCCGGCGCCGGCACGCTCGAGCGGCTGATCGACGCCGTGGCCGCCGCCGCCACGGCCGGCACCCGCGAGCAGCGGCTGGCCGAGCGGGCGGCCGCGTGGTTCCTCCCGGTGGTGTTCGTCGCCGCCGCCGTCGCCTTCATGGTGCCGGCGTGGCGGACCGGGTGGACCGCCGAGGGAGTGGCCGCCGGCACGATGGCGGCCGTGGCCGTCGTGGTGGTGTCGTGCCCCTGCGCGCTCGGACTGGCCACGCCGATGGCCCTCTGGGCGGCGGTGGGGTCGGCGGCCCGACGGCACGTGCTCGTCCGTGACGCCGACGCCTTCGTGCGGCTGGGGCGGACGCCGACGGTCTGCTTCGACAAGACCGGCACGCTGACGACGGGCCTGGCCGTGCGGGAGGTGCGTGGACCGACGGCCGCAGGCGACGACCGCGTGCTGGCCGTGGCCGCCGCGCTCGCCCGTGCCTCGACCCACGTGCTGGCGGAGGCGATCGCGGCGGAGGCGGTGCGCCGGGGCGTGGCACCGGCCGACGTGACCGACCTCCGCGTGATCGCGGGCCGCGGCATCGAGGGGCGACTGGCCGACGGCCGGACGGCGCGGCTCGGCAGCGACGCCTGGATTTCGGGCGGCGCGGCAGGCGTGCCGCTCGACGGCGACCGGCCGGGCTGCCGGCTGGCGATCGAGGGCGCGGCCGGGGCCGCGATCGTGTTCGACGAGTCGATTCGGCCGGAGGCCGAGGCCGCTCTTGCAGCCCTGCGGGCGGAGGGCATCGAGGCGTGGCTCGTGTCGGGCGACCGCGCACCGCGGGCCGCGCGGGTGGCCGAAGCGCTCGGCATGCGGTTCGTCGCCCCGCTGCTGCCGGAGGAGAAGCTCGCCTTCGTGCGGGCCCACGCGCCCGCGGTCATGGTGGGCGACGGGATCAACGACGCCCCCGCCCTCGCGGCGGCCGACATCGGCGTGGCCCTGGGCTGCGGCGCCGACGTGTCGCGGTGGACGGCCTCCATCTGCCTGCTGCGGGACGACCTCCGCGACCTGCCGTGGCTGGTGATGCTCGCCCGACGCACCGCCCGCACGATCCGCTGGAATCTCGTCTGGGCGTTCGGCTACAACGCCGCCTGCATTCCGCTCGCGGCCACGGGCGTCGTGCATCCCGCGATCGCGGCGGCGGCGATGGTGGCCAGCAGCCTGTTCGTGGTCAGCGGGTCGTTGGCCTTGGCCCGAGACCCGCCGTCCGGCCTGCGAGAGGGAGAGCCTCTTTCCGGGGACACAACCGCCGTCGCGAGGGCCGTGGGATGAACGCCGTCGTCCCCGAGTGGCCGATGCTCGTCGTCTCGGGCATGGTGGGCGCGGCCCACTGCCTCGGCATGTGCGGGCCGTTCGCGCTGGCCATCGGCGCCGCCGCCGCCGACTGGCGGACGAACCTCCGCCGGCAACTGGCCTACTCGGCGGGTCGCGTCTTCACCTACGCCGTGCTCGGCGCGGGGGCAGGATTCGTGGCGGAGCGGCTCGCCGGCGCCCTGCCGGCGTGGACGAACCTGCCGGCGGCCCTGGCGATCGCCGCGGGCCTTCTGCTCGTCTGGCAGGGGCTGGTGGCGAGCGGTCTGGTGCGGAGGCGGGGCGTGCATGGCGCCGCGGCCTGCCCGGGGGGCGGGGCGTTTCGCAGCCTGCTCACCGCCCGCGGACTCGCCGACGTGTTCGTCGCCGGACTGTTCACCGGTCTGCTGCCCTGCGGCCTGCTCTACGGCATGCTCGCCTACGCCGCCAGCCGCCACGACGTGCTCGCAGGCATGGCCACGATGGCCGCCTTCGGAGCCGGCACGATTCCGGCGCTGGTGGCCGCGGGCCTCGGCGGCTCGGCCCTGTCCGCGGCGGGGCGGCAGCGGATGCACGCCGTGGCCGCCTGGTGCCTGGTCGCCACGGGGCTGGTGTCGATCGTCCGCGGCGCGTCGTACGTCACCATCGCCGGTGAGGAACCCGCCGGCTGCCCGTTCTGTGCGGCGACCGACACCGCCGACGGCCTCACGCCGGTCCCGTGATCGTGAGCATCGCCGCGGCGACGCTGATCCCGATCACGTTGAGCAGGACGATCAGCAGGCCGACGCCGTAGATCGTCTGCAGCCCGTCGTCCACCTTGCCGGAGCGGCTCCGCAGGAACCGCGACGCGAGCACGTTGCAGACCCACGACCAGTGGAACATGACGTGCACCAGGATCCCGCCCGCGAGCACGGCCAGCAGCCCGAACTGGATCCCGTTCCAGGCGTCGTAGTCGAGGCCCCAGAGCATCCAGCCCTTCGCGGCCGGACCTGGCGGAAACACGAACCGCACGATCACCGCCGCGATGCAGAGCAGCACGAACATCACCAGCAGGGCGATGTCGAGCAGCAGGTTGATGTCGCTCCACGACCAGGCCGATGCCCGCGAGTCACCCGAATCGGGCCGTGGACGACGGGCGTCGCGGGGGGCGGGCGGGGACATGCGGGGCACGGCAGGGCGGTTGCGACCTGGATGATATCGTGTAATGTACTAATTGCACAGTTGAGTGCCGGTGCGGGTGGAGGTCCGCGTCTCGGCTGTAGTAACTCTCGATATTCCCCGACACCACCAGGAGCCGACATGGCCGATCCCAAGAAGCCCGCCGAAAACAAGAAGCCGGTCGAGAAGAAGTCCGCCGCCGAGATCAACAAGTCGGAGGAGATTCGCAAGATCGCCAATGGGATGAAGGCCAAGGGGGAGAAGCCGCGTCCGATCACCATCATCGCGGCGCTCAAGGCGAAGGGCGTCGAGGTGTCGTCGCCGCAGGTGAGCATGGTGCTGAAGCGGATGGGGTTCCGTCCCCGCAAGCGGCGCAAGTCGGGCGATCTCGCCGCCGTGGCCGCGGCGGTGAACAAGCCGGGCAAGGGCAAGTCGAAGATCTCCGTCGAGGATCTGGTGGCCGCGAAGAAGGCGGTCGGCCGGCTGGGCGGCCTGGACCGGGCCCTGGCGGCCATCGAGGCGCTGCGGCAGTTCGAGACCTGAGTCGCGGCCGGGGGCCCTGGCCGCGCCACGGTCAGGGCCCTAGAGTGCCCGGCGGGGAGTCCGCGACGAGTCGTTTCGGAGGCGTCCTTCGATGATACGCACGGCAGATCCCGAGGTCGTGGTGATCGGCGGCGGGCCCGCGGGGGCCACCACCGCCACGCTGCTTGCCCAGCAGGGCCGGACCGTGCGGCTCTACGAGCGGGAGCGGTTTCCGCGGTATCACGTCGGCGAGTCGCTGATCCCCGAGACCTTCTGGGTGCTCGACCGGCTCGGCATCCTGCCGCAGCTTCGCGGCGGGCCGTTCGTCGAGAAGCACAGCGTGCAGTTCGTGTCGGAGCAGGGACGGCTCTCGGAGCCGTTTTACTTCGCCGATTACAAGCCGCACGAGAGTTCCCGCACCTGGCAGGTCACCCGCCAGGACTTCGATAACCTGATGCTCGACAACGCCCGGCGGCACGGCGTCGATGCCCGCGAGGGCGTCCGTGTGCTCGAGGTGCTCTTCGAGGGAGAGCGGGCCGTGGGCGTGAAAACGCTCGACGAGTCGGGGGCCGAGGAGGAGGTGCGGTGCCGGGTGGTGGTCGATGCCGCCGGCCAGAGCGGACTGATCCTCGACCGCCTGGGCCTGCGGCACTGGGATCCCGTGCTCAAGAAGGCGGCCATCTGGACGTATTTCAAGGGGGCGACCCGGGAGCGCGGCCGCGACGCCGGCGCGACGCTCGTGATGCAGACCGCCGGCAAGGTCGGCTGGTTCTGGTACATCCCGCTGCAGGACGGTGTCACGAGCGTGGGGGTCGTGGCCCCGTTCGATCATCTCTTCGAAGCCGGCGGCACGCGGGACCTCGAGACGATCTTCCAGCGCGAGGTCGGTCGCTGCCCCGGCGTGCAGCCGCGGATCGCCGGCGCGGAGCGAACCGCTCCCTACCGAGTGGCGAAGGAATACTCGTACCGGTCGTCGCAGGTGGCAGGTGACGGCTGGGTGCTCGTGGGCGACGCCTTCGGCTTTCTCGATCCGCTCTACTCGTCGGGGATCCTGCTCGCCCTCAAGAGCGGGGCGCTCGCCGCCGACGCCATCGCGGCCGGGCTCGATCGCGGCGACACCTCGGCGGCCGCGATCGGCTGTTGGGGGCCCGACTACGTGGCCGGTCTCGAGCGGATGCGGAAGCTGGTGTGCGGCTTCTACGAGGGACTCAACTTCGGCCAGCTCGTGCGGCAGCACGGAGAGGCCAAGCCGCTGATCACCGACATCCTGATCGGCGACATCTTCAAGGGTGACATCGACGCCCTCTGGCCGCTCGTCGAAGGGGCGAAGGAATCGGCGCCCGCGTAAGCTCGCCTCAGGAAGCCGCCATCGCGTGAGCGATGCGGACCTGCCTCCCCGCTTGGCTCGAGGCTGCCCGTGCCCCGTCGCCGGGCGTTCGCTCAGGACATCCTGTCCTTCGCTCACTCGGATGCCGCCTTCGCTACGCCATCCTGGCTTCGCTTGGCGTCATACGCCGGCTCCCGGGGCACGGGCAGCCCCTCGCTGAGTTCAGACCCCTTCGAGTTCAGGAGCCTTCGAGGCTGGCCCCTTGGCGAGAGCTGCCAGCTCCAGAGGCGCCGCACGCGGAAAGAACGTGCGGGTCGTTCCGATTCTGCGGGCCTCGAGCCCGAAAAAGGCGGGGAAACCGGGTGTATGCTTGAGCGGATCGGGCTGCCGGCAGAGTTTCGCCAGCCTGCTCGTCTTTCCTGGCCCGCAGAGTCGCTCGAGCGGCTTCCGGAGCGGGACGTTCGCTTTTCGCCGCGAGATCGATGTCCGACAACAGCGAGTTCATCGCCGAGTTCCTGATCGAGTCGAGCGAAAACCTCGATCAACTCGACAAGGACCTCCTCGCGCTGGAGGCCGATCCGGCCGACCCGCAGCGGCTGGCCAGCGTGTTTCGCACCGTCCACACGATCAAGGGCAACAGCGGCTTCTTCGGATTCTCGAAGCTCGGAGCCATCGCCCACAGCGGCGAGCACCTGCTCGGCAAGCTCCGCGACGGCAAGCTCAGGCTCGATGGGCCCGTCGCCGCGGTGCTGTATGCGATGGTCGACGCGATCCGCTCGATCCTGCAGGCGATCGAGGCCACCGGCACCGAGGGCGACAGCGACTACCGTGACCTCTCCCGGTCGCTCGCCGCCGTGGCCGAGCAGCCGCAGGCCGCCGCTCCCGAAGCGGCAGCAGCCGCGCCGCCAGCACAACCGGTGGCCGTGCCCGTCGCCGTGGCTCAGCCCGAACCGCCCGCCCCGTCGCCGGCACCCGTCGTCACTCCCGAGGCGCCGCCGCCCACCCCGGCGCCTGCCGAGCAGACGCGACCGCCCGGGCCGCCGGTCGCCCCGACGGCCGCCACGCCCGCCGGGCCGGTGGCATCGGCGGAGACGACCGTCCGCGTCGACGTCGATCTCCTCGCCTCGATCCTCGACCTCGTCGGAGAGCTCGTGCTCGCCCGCAACCAGCTCCGGAGCATCGACAGCGACGACCCGGCCGTTCAGGCCTGCGGCCAGCGGATCAACGCCGTCACCAACGCTCTCCAGGAGACGGCCGTGAAGACGCGTCTCCAGCCGGTGGAGCACGTCTTCAGCCGCTTTCCGCGGACGGTCCGCGACCTGGCCGTGTCGTGCGGCAAGGAGGTGCAGCTGGTCATCGACGGAGCCGACACCGAGCTCGACCGCTCGCTGATCGAGAGCATCCGCGACCCGCTCACGCACCTCATCCGGAACTCCGTCGATCACGGCATCGAGCCGCCCGACGCCCGGGCCGCCGCGGGCAAGCCACGGGCGGGCCGGCTGTCGCTGCGGGCCTTCAACGAGAGCGGCCGCGTGACGATCGAAGTCTCCGACGACGGCGCGGGAATCGCCTTCGAGAAGGTCCGCGAGAAGGCCGTTGCCCGGGGGCTCGTGTCGGCGGCCGAGGCGGCGGCGATGTCGCCCGAACGGGTGCTTCAGTTCATCTTCGAGCCGGGCTTCTCCACCGCCGCCCAGGTGACGAGCGTGTCGGGCCGCGGCGTGGGCATGGACGTCGTCCGCACCAACATCGAAGCCATCGGCGGCACCGTCGACATCCACAGCACGCCCGGCGCCGGCACCACGGTCCGCGTCCACGTGCCCCTCACGCTCGCGATCATGCCGGCGCTCGTGGTCCGCTGCGGCAGCGAGCGGTTCGCGATCCCGCAATCGGCCGTGGGTGAGCTCGTGCCCGTCACCCGCGACCGGCACGGGCCCCGGATCGAGGGGCTGGCCGAGGCCCCCGTGATGCGGGTCCGCGGCCGGCTCGTGCCGATCCTGTTTCTCGACCAGTTCCTCGGCATTCGGCAGACGACGGCCTGCCGCGACGAGGGCACGGTCGTGCTCGTCCGGGTCGACGATCGGGAGTTCGGCCTGGTCGTCGACGGCATGCAGTCGCGGGCGGACCAGTTCCGCTGCCGCGACCTGCTCGATGCGGCGAGCCTCTCCACTATCGTGGTCAAGCCGATCGGAGGCCTGCTCGCTGGCCTCGGGCTCTACTCGGGCGCCACCGTGCTCGGAGACGGCGGCGTGGTGCTGATCCTCGACCTCCGCGGGCTGCAGCGGATCGCCAGGCTGCCCCCCGTCGACCGCGAACCCGACGTGGCCGTCGTGCCGACGGCGGAGGTCGCCGACCGCTACCTCGTGTGCGGTACCGGAGCCGGGCGGCGGGTCGCCGTGCCCCTGGCCGAGGTGGTGCGGCTCGAGCAATATGCCCGCGACCAGGTGCAGGTCGTCGGCGACCGGGCGGTCGTGCGGCGCGGCGACCGGTTCACGCCGCTGGCCGACGTCGATGCGCTGCTCGGCCGATCGGCCGGCCTGAGCGAGGCGAGCGTCAACGTGGTCGTGATCGACGGCGGCGACGGGGGAGTGGGCCTCGCGGTGGGCACGATCCTCGACGTGCTGGCGGCCGACTCGCCCATGCAGCCCGGCTCAGGAACAGGTGTCGCCGGCATCCTATCGCTCGGCGGCGTCGCCACCGAGATCGTCGATCTCCGTGCCGTGCGGCGGCATGCCGTGCTGGAGGCCTGACATGCAGACCGCGTCCATCCACCGCTGCTGCACGTTTCGCATCGGCGACGCCTGCTTCGCCGTGCCCGCCGACGGTGTCGTCGAGGTGCTCCGCGGCGGCCGGCTCACGCGGGTGCCGAGGGCTCCCGCCGGCGTCCTGGGCCTGGTCCATCTCCGCGGCCGGATCGTTCCGGTCGTCGATCCGGCCGGCACGCTGGGCATCGATCGGCCGACACCCGAGCGGGCCACGCACCTCGTGATCGCGCTCGAGGACGACTGGTACGGCCTCGTGATCGACGAGATGCTCGACGTGGTCGAGATTCCGACCGCGGCGATCGAGCAGGCGACCGACTCCGGGAGCGAGGCGGGCAGCGACGCGCAGACGGGGGTGTATGCCGCCCCGGATCGGCTCGTGCACCTGCTCGATCCCGGGCGCATGATTCATTCACTGGTGCGGCCCAAGCCGCAGTCACCCGAGAGGCAGGGAGCATTCCATGGCAGATCGTAGTTCCGCCGGCGGCAGCTGGCGTTCGTTCCTCACCAACCCCCTGCTGCTCGCCCTCCTCGGCGTGTCGCTGATTCCCATGGCCTTCATGGGCCTGACCAGTTACCGGACGTCGTCCGCGGCGCTGCGGGAGCAGGCCTTCAAGCAGCTCGACACGGTGAACGCCGTAACCGCGAAGTCGGTCGAGCGCTACTTCGCCTCGCTCCACCAGGAATTGGCCGTCCTCGCCGAGGGCCGGATCTGTGTCGAGTCTCTCAGGGACTTCACGGCGGGGCTCGCCACGCTGCGGGCCGACAACAAGATCGACGACAAGGCGCTGGCCGCCGCCCGGCGGGATCTCGAGTCGTTCTACACCGGTGAGTTCGCCACCGAGTTCCGCCGCCGTTCCGACGCCATCGTGGACGTGCGACCGCTCTGCGAGACGCTCGACGATGACTCCGCCTACGCTCAGTATCTCTACATCCGCAACAACCCAAACCCGATCGGCTCCAAGTTCCTACTCGATACCGCCGGCGACGACTCGGCCTACACGAAGGCACACGCCAAGTACCATCCGTTCTTCCGCGGGCTCGCGGAGAAGTACGGCGTCGCGGACGTGTTCCTAATCGACGCCGATTCGGGCAAAATTGTCTACAACATGTCGAAGGAGACCGACTTCGGATCCTCACTCCGCGAAGGCCCGCTGGTGTCGTCGAGTCTCGGCACCGCATTCCTGCAGGCCGTCTCCTCGGGCCTTCGCGATGCCGTCGCATTCGGCCAGTTCCAGCGGTATCTTCCCTCGTGCAACGAGCCGGCCAGCTTCATGGCGGCACCGATTTACGAAGGCCGCACGCTCGTGGGGGCGGTTGCCTTCCAGGTGCCGATCGACAAGGCCAACGCCATCATCGGCGAAACGACCGGCATGGGCCGGACGGGCGAGACCTACGCGGTGGGGCCCGACCGGCTATTCCGCAGCGACTCCCGATTCGTCAAGGAACTCGGCGTGAAGTCGACCATCATCAATCCCGACCTCAAGGTCGACACGGCGGCCGTCCGCTCGGCACTTGACGAGGGCAAGAGCGGCACGGCTGAGGCGGCAGACTACCGCGGCGTGCCGTCGCTGGTGTCGTGGCGGCCGATCACGATCCATCGCGACACCAGTGGCCGCGGTGACCTCCGCTGGGCGCTGGTGTCTGAGATCGACACCGCGGAGGTCTTCCAGCCCGTGTCGAGGCTCCTGAAACTCGGGCTGACGGTGTTCGGCCTGACCTCGGCCGCGGTGCTCGGCGTCTCGACGCTGATCGCCCGACGGCTGACCCGCGAGGCCACGCGGCAGGCGGCCCTCGTCGGCGGCATCGTCGACAACACGCATGCTCTGGCCAGCTCGTCGGAAGAGCTCACGAGCGTCAGCCAGCAGATGAGCGCCGCGGCGGAGGAGACCACTGCCCAGGCCAACCTCGTGAGCGCCGCAGCCGAGCAGGTGAGCGGCAACACGCGGACCGTGTCGGGCTCGATCGACAACCTCGTGGCCAGCATTCACGAGATCGCGCGAAATGCCCAGGACGCGGCGAGCACCGCCCGCAAGGCCGTGGACATGGCCTCGGCCACGTCGGGCACGATGGCGGCGCTCGGCCGCTCGAGCCAGGAGATCGGCGCGGTGATCAAGGTGATCACGTCGATCGCCGAGCAGACGAACCTGCTCGCCCTCAATGCCACCATCGAGGCCGCCCGGGCCGGCGAGGCGGGCAAGGGCTTCGCCGTGGTGGCCAGCGAGGTGAAGGAGCTCGCCCGCGACACCGCCAAGGCGACCGAGGAGATCGGGTCCCGGATCGAGTCGATGCAGGGCGACACCCAGCGGGCGGTCGCGGCGATTTCCGAGATCGGCAAGGTGATCGAGCAGATCGACAGCCTGCAGACCAAGATCGCCGCCGCGGTGGAGGAGCAGTCGGTGACGACGGGCGAGATCAGCCGTAACATCTCGGAGGCGACGACCGGCACCTCGGAGATCGCGGAGAACATCGTCCAGGTGGCCCAGGCGGCGCAGAGCACGGCCGAAGGCGCCTCCAACACGCAGGTCTCGTCGCAGGAACTGGCCCGGATGGCCCAGGCCCTGCAGCGGCTGGTCGAGGAGTACAAGCGGAACTGATCGGGGCGGTGTGACCGGCCGGGGCGGCCGGTTCCGACAGGGAGGATCCCCGCGTGCGGGCACTGGTGGTCGACGATTCCAAGCCGAGCCGGAGCATCGTCGCGCGGACGCTCGCGGAGCTGAAGTTCGACTGCGCCGAGGCCGGCAACGGTGAGGAGGCGCTCGTGGCGCTGGCGGCCACGGGCCGGCCCGACCTGATCACCGTCAACTGGCACATGCCGGTGATGGACGGGATCGAACTCGTGCGGCGGCTCCGCCGGGAGCCTGCCTACCGCGGGCTCCCGATCCTGATGATCTCGACGGAGCACGAGCAGGAGCGAATCGCCCTGGCCCGACAGGCCGGCATCGACGACTACCTCGCGAAGCCGTTCACCGCCGCGGCCCTGACCCGCAAGCTCGTCGATCTCGGGGTGGTCGGGGAGCCCGCGACCGCGGCGGACCGGGAGCCGATCGGCGTGCTGATCTGCGACGACTCCGCCACGATCCGCGGCATTCTCTCCGCCACGCTCGGCGGCGATCCCGACCTGAAGATCGTGGGCACGGCGGTGAACGGCGAGGCCTGCCTGGCGACGATCCCCACAGCCAAGCCTGACCTCGTGCTCCTCGACGTCGAGATGCCGGTGATGGACGGGATCACCACGCTGCGGGAGATCCGCCGCCGGTTCGGGAAGTTGCCGGTCGTGATGTTCTCGAGCCTCACCGAGCGGGGCGCGAAAGCCACGGTCGACGCGCTCCTCGCCGGAGCCAACGACTACGTCGCGAAGCCAGCAGGCCTCGACGCCCGCGAGGTGGCGGACCGCATCCGCGTTGACGTGATCGGCAGGATCAAGTCGCTCGTGCCCCGCGGGGCTGCGGGCCCCGGCGGGCGGAGCGGCCCACGGCCCTCGGGGGCCACGGCCGCTCCGCCGCGGGCCGTCCGCCAGGACCGCATCCAGGGGGTGGTGATCGCCGTCTCGACGGGCGGCCCGACCGCCCTGGCGGAGGTGCTCCCCGCCTTCGTGCCCGACGCCCGCGTGCCCACGCTCGTGGTCCAGCACATGCCCGCCTTCTTCACGGCGCACCTGGCCGAGCGGCTGGCCAAGACCGCCGGCCTGCCGGTGCGGGAGGCGACCGACGGCGAGGTCGTCCGCGCCGGCGAGGTGCTGCTCGCCCCCGGCGGACGGCACCTGGAGATCGTGAGCGACGCGGGGCAGCCGCGGGTCCGGCTCACCGACGCCCCGCCCGAGAACTCCTGCCGGCCCGCGGCCGACGTGCTCTTCCGCTCGGCGGTGAAGCTCTGGGGTTCCGGCACGCTCGGCGTGGTGCTCACGGGCATGGGCAAGGACGGGCTCGCCGGGAGCCGTGAGATCGTGGCCGCCGGGGGGAGCGTGATCGCCCAGGATGAGTTCTCGAGCGTGGTCTGGGGCATGCCGGGCGAGGTGGTGCGGGCAGGCCTCGCCGACGCGGTGCTGCCGCTCCCCCAGGTCGGTGTCGAGGTGGCCCTGCGGCTGAAGAGGCGCGGCGGCTAGTGCCGCCCGAAGCCGCCATGAAGGTCGCCGACCCGCAGTTCGACTATCTCTGCGGCCTGCTCCGCCGCCGCACCGGGGTGTGCATCGACCAGACGAAGCAGTACCTCGTCGTCGCGCGGCTGATGCCGATCGTCAAGCAGCGGAAGATCCCCAGCCTCGAGACCCTCATCGACCGCGTGCGACAGGGCATCGATCCCTCGCTCGAGAAGGACGTGCTCTGCGCCATGATGACGCACGAGACCTCGTTCTTTCGGGACAAGGCCCCCTTCGAGGCCCTGCGGCAGGTGATCGCCGACCTCGTGCCCCGGCGGTCCGCCGAGCGTCAGCTCACGCTCTGGTCGGCCGCCTGTTCGACGGGGCAGGAGCCCTACAGCATGGCCATGATGCTCCTCGAGCACTTCCGGGATCTCGTCGCCACCTGGCGGATCCGGATCATCGCCACCGACTTCTCGGAGCCGATCCTGGCCCGGGCCCGCGAGGGCGTGTTCAGCGACCTGGAAACCAACCGCGGCCTGCCGCCGGCCCTGCTCACGAAGTACTTCCGGCCGCTCCAGGGCCGCTCCAGCATCGTGCAGGAGTGCCGCCAGCTCGTCGAGTTCCGGTCGTTGAACCTCAACGGCACCTGGCCGATGATGCCGCTGTGCGACGTGGTGTTTCTCCGCAACGTGATGCTGTACTTCGACGTGTCCACGCGGTCGACGCTCGTGGGCCGTGTCCGCCGGGTGCTCCGGCCCGACGGGTCGCTGTTTCTGGGCGGCGCGGAGACGATGATCGGGATCGACGACGGCTGGAACCGCGTCGTCCACGGCGGCTGCAGCCACTACACCCCGAAGCCCCGCCGCTGAACTCGCCCGAGCCGCGCGGAGGGTCCGCATCGCTCACGCGATGGCGGCTTGCTGAGACGAGCTCACTCGATGGCGGCACGAACTCAGCGAGGGGCTGCCGGTGCCCCGGGAGCCGGCGTATGCCGCCAAGCGAAGCCAGGATGGCGAAGCGCCGGCGGCATCCGAGTGAGCCGAGGCCACGATGGCCGAGGCGAGCGACCGGCGACGGGGCACCGGCAGCCCCGAGCCAGCAGCAGGTCCGCATCGCTCACGCGATGGCGGCTTCCTGGCGGCGGATCGGCAGGTCCGCATCGCTCACGCGATGACGGCTTCCGGGAACGGCTGTCACGGCCGCCACTCGACGCCGAGGATCGAGACGTCGTCGAGCGGGCCGTTGGGCTGGCACCATGCCTCGACGGCGTCGAGCAGGCCCTTCACGCCCGCATCGACCGGCGCCGTCCGCGAGGCGGCGATGCAGGCCGCCATCGCCTCGTCGCCGTAGGGATTGCGGTCCTTGTCCATCGCCTCCGGCACGCCGTCGGAGTAGAGGAACAGCCGGTCGCCCGGGGCGAGCTGGAGCGTCTTCTGCTCGTACTCCACGTCGGGCACGAAGGCGATCGGAAAGCTCTCCATGGCGTGGAACTCCACGTCGCCCCCGCCGGCCGGCACGCGGACGAGCGCGGGGTGGCCGCCGGAGCAGTAGTCGAAGCGGCCGCTGGGCAGGTGCAGCACGCCGTAGAGAATCGTGAAGTACAGTCCCGAGAACTCGTCGGCCTGAAACAGCCGGTTGAGCTGGGTGGCCACGTCGGCCGGCCGCGTGATCGTGATCGCCCCATCGGGCCCCTGCCGCACGAGCAGCGACTGGTCGGTGACCTTCGGCGTGAGGAAGCGGCCCACCGTGACCGCCATCAGGGACGACGGCACGCCGTGGCCGCTCACGTCCACCACGAACAGGCCGGCGTGCTCCTCGTCGAGCGGAAACACGTTGAGGAAGTCACCGGCGAGGCTCTGGCAGGGCACGTAGCGCCACGCGATCGACGTGCCCGGGATCTCGACATCGTCGGCCGGCAGGAGCGACCGCTGCACCTTCGCGGCCGCCTTGAGATCGCGGACCATGTGGGCGTTGATCCGCGAGATCTCGGTGTTGGCCGTGGAGAGCTCCTCGTTCGACTTCTGGAGGCCATCGCGGGCGACGGACAGCTCCTGGTTGGCGACGACGAGTTCCTGGTTCTTCGAGACCGCGTTTTCGAACGTGGAGACGAGCAGGTTGAGCACCTGCTGCCGGCCCGCCTTGACGCGGAACTTCTGCCCCGCGAGGGTGACCTCGAGCACGCCGGCCGCCGCGTCGTCGCCCGACTCCAGCGGCGTGGCCAGCAGCGAGTTCATCCTCCCGAGCAGGTACTCCGGCTCGTACGGCTTGGTGACGTAGTTGTCGGCGCCGGAGTCGAGGCCGCGGATGATGTCGATCGGGTCGGAGAGCGTGGACAGCAGGATGAACGGCACGCTCTTGAGCGCGGGATCCGTCTTCGCGGCCTTGCAGAACTCGTAGCCCGTCATCTCCGGCATCTCGATGTCGGAGACGATGATGTCGGGCCGCCGCTCGCGGGCGAGCGCGAGGGCCAGGGCGCCGTTCTCGCCCCAGCGGACCGTGTGGCCCGCCTCCTCCAGCCGCCGGATCAGCATCCGGGCCTGGATGCGGCTGTCCTCGGCGATGACGACGTCGATCCCGGTGGCCGGCGCGGCGGCGACACCGTCTGCGTGCTGGGTCACGGCCGGGTCCCGTCAGGTGAACGTGGGCAGGGCCGTGGGGGCGTCCTTGTGGATGCTGAACAGCTTGTCGAGATTCGTGATCTTGAACACGGTGAGGATCTCGGGCCGGATCCCGCACATCTTCAGCCGCCCGTGGCCGGCGGAGATCTTGCGATGCAGCTGGCCCAGCAGGCCGAGCATCGCGCTCGACATGAACTCCACGTTCGAGAAGTCGAGCAGCACGTCGGGGCCGGAGGCCTTGCCGATGAGCTGCGTCAGTTCCGTGCGGATCTCGTCGAGCACCGTGTCGTCGAGGATCTTCTTGTCGGTGAACTGGACGAGGTGGATGTTGCCCGTCTTGCCGGTCTGGATGCGCCGAAACTTGTCCATGGAGTCGCCGTGGCGGGGTGGTGAAGCGGGGCGGACTGCGTCGACCCGGCGAAAAGCCTAGCGTGTCGTGTGGCCCGCCGCCACTCCCGGGCGGGGCCCGGCGAGTCCGCGTGGCTTGCGCCGTGTGAATCCGCCGCGGCGCCGACCCGGACGATTCTCATGATCGGTGCCGAAAAGACCGATCGCTCCGAATGTCGGGGTGGTGAGGGCGGTGGCAGCCCGACGGAACTGGAGGGGGGCGTGGTACGACTGGGGTGGGCGGCACGCGCGTGGATCCTGGTGCTCGCGGCTCTGCCGGCGACGGCGGCCCCGGCGGCGGAGTCGGGCGGCGAACCGCTGCGGATCGAGCCCATCGCCGTGCTCGGCGAGGATGCTCCGGTGATCCTCGACGGCCCGCTCGCCGCGCCCGCCGCCGACGACTCGGCCATCCTCTTCGGCACGGGCGAGCCGGAGGGCGTGCCCATCGACCTGCCGATCGCCGCCGCTGCGGCGGTCGGGCCGCCGCGGGCGGCCCACGCGGCACCGGCCGAGCGGGAGTACGTGACGTTCGACGTGCTGTTCCTCGACCGCGACAACGCCGCGGCCAATCAGCCCATCGCCGTCGAAGGCCCGTTCGGCTCCGGACCCGGTGGTGTCGTGCTCACCACCCGGAGCCTCACGCCGACGACGGCTCCGGGCGTGCGGCTCTTCGTGGGGCGGCACGGCCCTGACACGACGGGCTGGGAACTGGGCTACTGGGGGTGCTACGGATTCTTC
>JBIIMU010000068.1:0-8885 GCA_044337845.1 Pirellulales bacterium
ACAATCAACGCCAGCCACGCAGCCCCGCCTCGGCGGGCCGCGCGCACCCGCTACTTGCGGATCTCGAGGCGGCGGATGATGTCAAGATACCGCTGCGGAGCGATCCGCTTGAGGTAGTCGAGAAGCCTGCGGCGACGGCTCACCATCATGAGCAGACCCCGCCGGCTGGCGAAGTCCTTCGAGTGCTTCTTGAAGTGGTCCGTCAAATGGGAGATCCGCCCCGTCAGCAGGGCGATCTGGATCTCCGCAGAACCGGTGTCGGCGGTTCCCCGCCGGTGAGCACCGATCAGTTCCTTCTTGCGTTCTTTGGTGAGCGACATCAGCCGTCATCCACCCGCCACGGGTGGCATTGATTGTGAGGTGTTGGATTCGTGGGAGGAGTGTATCCGGAGCCGGAAAAAATACAACCAGCAGCAGGCTCAGGCCCGTTTCGCGGCCATTCGCCGGTCCGCCTTGCCCCCGACGCCGTGCGGGGTGTGCACCACGTCCCACGCCAGTCCGAGGCCTTCCAGCATCCGAATCACCCAGTAGGTCGGGTCGAGTTCCCACCACCGATGGCCGTGGGCCGCCATCCGCTGGTGCGCGTGGTGGTTGTTGTGCCAGCCCTCGCCGAAGGCGAACAGTCCGACCCACCAGAGGTTCCGCGAGTCGTCGGTGGTCTCGTAGTTGCGGTACCCCCACATGTGGGACGCCGAGTTCACGAACCATGTCACGTGAAACACGATCACCATCCGGACGGCAAGGCCCCAGATCAGCCACGAGATGCCGGTGAACCGGTCGAAGAGCAGCCAGCCCGACGCCAGCAGGGCCCCACCGATCAGGAAGTGCCAGAGGAGGAACGTGTTGTGCAGGAAGAGCACGCCCTTGTCCTTCACGAGGTCGGGCGCCCACCGCTTCGAGTGAGCGGAGAGCTCTTCCGCCGTGTGCTTCGGGAAGAGCCACAGCATGTGCGACCACATGCCGCCGTCGCGGGGCGAGTGCGGGTCGCCCTCCTGGTCGCTGAACACGTGGTGCTTGCGATGGTTGGCCACCCAGGTGACGGCCGACCCCTCGCCGGAGATGCCCCCGAGCCAGGCGAACAGGAACCGCACGGGGGCGGAGGTCTGGAAGCTGCCGTGCGTGAGCAGGCGGTGATAGCCGAGGCACACCCCGAGGCCGCCGGTGACCCAGTAGAGGACCAGGCAGATGGCGAGGCCCGACCAGGTGAAGTACCAGGGGGCGGCGAGGGCCGCGAGGTGCACCCCGCCGATCCAGGCCACGACGGGCCAGTCGAGGTCGCTCCACCGCTCGCGTCCCCCCTCGCGCCGCGGCTCGACGCCGGGCTCGACGGTGTGGGCAACGCCCTCGAGCCCGACCCGCACGCCCGCCGGCTGGTCGGCGAGGGCCGCCCCGGACGGCGTGGCGTGGTTCGCTGCGGCATGACGCGGGCTGTGCTTCCGATGGCTGACGGGCATCGTGCGGTCCTTCGTGGAGTGGATGTCGCTCGGGCGGGCCGGCGTCACCCGGGCGGGTGCCGCGACACCGACAAGTGTGGTCCCGGGGGCCTCGGCCGAACAGGCGAGACCGGTCATCGTCCGGTCGATGACGTGTCAAAAGATCGTCAAAACCCCCGGCCGCCCCCCCGGGCGGTCGGGCCGGCCGAGCGGCCTGATTCCCGGCCGTCCCCACGCGGCTGGATCGTCATCAGCCAGGCTCCGGCCCCGCCCGCGGGCACGAAGTCCGCCGACGGCGGCGACAGCACCCAGGCCAGCCGCTCGAACGGCACCGCCGCCGCCGGCTCGTCGATCACCACCACGCCGTCGGCGATCGCCAGGGCCCGCGGCGTGCCGCTCGGGGCCGTGACGACGACACGCCCCCCCTCGATCCGCATCTCGAACCCCGCGGCATCGAACCGCCGTTCGCCGTCCGGCGCCGGGGCCTGGGTCGGACGGCAGCCCAGCGCGAGCGTGAGCCGGTCGGCGAACGCCGCGTCGATCCATCCGGCACCGACGTCGAACCGTCCCGCGGCGTCGACCAGACGGCCATCCTGCCAGGCCAGGCGGTCGATCTCGGCCCGCGCCGCGCCGCCTCCCCGCGCTCCGAGCGGCGCCACGCAGCGCGCGAGGTCGATGCCGAGCACCCGGCCGCTCCACTCGCCGCGCCAGCCGCCCTCGTCGCTCGCGGCCGAGCAGCGGCCCGCCACGACCGCCGAGTCGCCGGTGACGGCCGTCACATCACCATGGAGTCCCGCCAGCCCGGCGACCACGGCGAGCGGCACCGCCTCGTCGCATGCCACCTCGACCTCGTAGGATTCGCGGTCGGCTCCGTCGGCCCCGGCGATCACGGTGCGGACGACCCGCAGGACATCCTCGGCCGCCCCGGGCCGCGTCACCCGCACCGCCCGCGCCATGCCCCGCGCGACGCACTCGATCCTGAGCGGCCGCGGCCCAGACGCGGCGTCGGCGGTCGCGTCGTCCCCCGGCCAGCCGACGTGGGCGACGTCGATCACGCAGCTCCGGGGATGCCGGGCGTCGCGCCGCAGCCACTCGCGGCCCAGGTCGCCGAGCACCGTCGCCAGCGGCGCGTCGAGCCGCACGCCCTCGAACCGCAGCCGGTCCTCGTCGGCCGCCGCCTCCACCTCCACCACGGGAAGCGTGGCGATCCGACCGCCCGTCGGCGACACGACCGACACCCCGCGGGCCCGCGTCATGCCCGGCCGTGGATGCTCGACCGCCTCGATCACGAGCCCCAGGCCCACCGCTCGCTGCCAGCGGTCGCGGATCTGCTCGCGGTGCCCGGCCGAGCCCCGCTGCACCGCCCAGGCGACGAGCGCGACGAAGGGCAGGGCCCCGACCACGAGGAAGATGGCCCGCGCGCGACGAATCCTGGCGGCAGACCGTTCGACGAACATCCGTGCTCTCCCGGGCCCGATCCGTCGGGCCGCCTCAGCGACTGCGGGCCAGCTCGTGGTAGAGGTCCCAGCGGGCCCGCATCTCCGCGAGGCTGTCGCCTCCGAACTTGTCGACGAGCGCCACCGCCACCTCGAAGGCGACCACGTTCTCCACGATCACGCTCGCGGCACTCACCGCGCAGACGTCGCTCCGCTCGTAGGCGGCCTCCTCGGCCTCCTTCGTGCGGAGGTTGACCGAGCCGAGGGGCTTCCGCAGCGTGGCGATCGGCTTCATGGCGGCCCGCACCACCAGCGGCTGACCGTTCGTCATGCCGGCCTCGAGCCCGCCGGCGTTGTTGGTCGGCCGGGTGAACCCCAGCGTGGGGCTGTCGCGACCGGCCGGATCGAAGCCGATCGGGTCGTGCACCTCGGATCCGCGGCGGCGGGCCGCCTCGAACCCGAGGCCGATCTCCACGCCCTTGATGGCCTGTACCGCCATCACGGCCTGCGCGAGCCGGCCGTCGAGCTTGCGGTCCCATTGGGCGTGGGTGCCCAGGCCGACCGGCAGCCCGTCGACCCGCACCTCGACGATGCCGCCGAGCGTGTCGCCCTCCTTGCCGACCCGGTCGATGAGGGCCGTGACCTCGGAGTCTCGTTCGGGATGGAGGGAGTAGATCGAGCTCGTGTCGCGGAGGCGACGCAGGTCCGGCAGCGAGCCGGCGCGGCCGCCGAGCACGACGGGGCCGAGCTCGGTCACCCAGCCGGCCACCTCGATGCCGAACGCGGAGAGCAGCTGCCGGGCGAGGCCGCCGGCCGCCACGCGGGCCGCCGTCTCGCGGGCACTCGCCCGCTCGAGCACCGCCCGCACGCCGCCGAGATGCTTGATCGCCCCGGGCAGATCGGCGTGGCCGGGCCGCGGCCGTTCCACCTCCTCGAGCCGCTCGAGCTTCGCATCCTTGTTGATCACCTCGAGCGCCAGCGGGCTGCCGAGCGTGACGCCCTTCCAGAGGCCCGAGAGAAACGTGACGGTGTCGGTCTCGATGCGCTGCCGACCGCCGCGGCCGTAGCCCCCCTGACGCCGCCGGAGCTCGTGGTCGATCGCGGCCGCGTCGACGGCCAGGCCGGCGGGGAAGCCGTCCACGAGGGCGACGAGGGCGGGGCCGTGGGATTCGCCGGCAGTCCAATAACGCAGCATCGCGGGATCCGGGGGCGGAGGGTGTCCACGGATTCTAGTTCGGGTTCAGGGCCGTCCCTAGAGCGGTTCCCAAAAGGAAACCAGCAGGAAACCGGTAGGAAACCGGCGGGGAACTGCCGCAAAACCGGCGCGGCCCAGCCGGCCGCTGAAGGCGGCACGCAGGGCGATTCAGGCGATGCCGCCGGGCAGCGACCCGGTGAGCAGGCGGCAGGCTTCGAGGTACTTCTCGCGGGTCTTCACGACCACGTCGGCGGGCAGGGCGGGGGGCGAGCTCGACTTGTCCCAGCCGCTCGACTCGAGCCAGTCGCGGACGAACTGCTTGTCGAACGAGTCGGGCACGCGTCCCGAGCCCGCGGCGGAGGCCGGCCAGAATCGCGAACTGTCGGGTGTGAGCACCTCGTCGACCAGGATCACCGTGCCATCGGACAGCCGTCCCCACTCGAACTTCGTGTCGGCGACCACGATGCCCCGGTCGGCGGCATGCGCCGCCCCCCGCGAGTAGACGTCGAGGCTCCTGGCCCGCAGCGTCTCGGCAAGATCCGCGCCGATCCGCTCGGCCATCACGGCGAACGGCACATTCTCGTCGTGGCCGCTCTCGGCCTTGGTGGCCGGCGTGAAGATCGGGGATGGCAGCCGGCCGCCGGCGTCGAGCCCGGTGGGCAGCGGCGCGCCGCACACGGTGCCGCTGGCGCGGTACTCGGCGAGCCCCGACCCGGCGAGCCAGCCGCGGACCACGCACTCGAAGGGGATCACCTCGGCCCGCCGCACGAGCATCGTGCGGCCGCGGAGTGGCTCGAGGTCGATCCCGGCCGGGAGTCCCATCGCATCGACGTCGGTCGTGATCAGGTGGTGGGCAACCGGCTCCGGCCCGCGGGAGAGGAGATCGAACCAGAATGCCGAGATCGCGGTGAGCACCCGGCCCTTGTCCGGAATCGGTGTCGGCAGGATCCAGTCGAAGGCGCTGATGCGATCGGTGCTCACGATCAGCATCGCATCGCCGAACGCCGGCGAGGCGAAGCGATAGCAATCGCGGACCTTGCCGCGGACCGGAGGACCGAGCGGCAGGTCGGTGCGGACGACGGGGACACAGCGGGAGGTCATCGCGGGTGTTCTAGCAGAAATCCCGCGACATGCGTGGCAGCGCGGCGAGTGACGGGGCGGAGCGGGGCAGGGCGGAAGCGTCGGGGCCGCCCCGCGCCGGCACGGCCGTTTCGAGCTGCGTCGCCAGCACGTGCACGACCGTGCCGCGGCGTTGGATCCGACCGTGCACCACGAGCACCGCCGCGCGGCGGACGGGATGCGGCGCCGCCTCCCACACGTCCGGATAGATCACCACATTCGCCGGTCCCGTCTCATCCTCGAGTGTGAGAAAGAAGAGCCCCTTGGCGGTGGCCGGCCGCTGCCGGGTGAGCACGATGCCGGCGATCTTCACACGCCGGCCCTCCGGCGCCGCCACCGCCTCGTCGATCGGCGCCACGCCGATCGACGAGAGCCAGTCGCGCTCGAACTCGAGCGGATGGGCTTCGAGCGACAGGCCGCCCGTCCTGTAGTCGGCGATCACCTCCTCCTGCCGCGTCGTCGGCGGCAGGAGCATGGCGTCGTCGTCGGCGTCATCGTCGAGATCGTCGAGCAGCGGCCGCCGGCCTGCCCGCTCCTGCGGCGCGAGCGCCTCCCACACGGCCCGGCGGCGATCGAGGCCGAGCGAGGCGAGCGCCCCGGCCCGGGCCAGGTGCAGGAGCGACTCACGGTCGATCTCCGCCCGGCGCACGAGATCCCGCGGCAGCCGGAAGAGGCCGTCGCGGCGGGCCGCTTCGATCCGCCGCCCAGCGGCCTCGCCGAGGCCGTGCACCTGCTCGAGCCCGAGTCGGATCGCCGGCCCTCGACCCAGGCAACCCTTGGCGTCTCCTGTGGTCGATCCGCTGGAAAAAGGCCGGGGATGGCTTTTTCCACTTGCATCACGTGTGTCCAGCGATGCGTGCCAGCCGCTCGCGTTCACGTCGGTCGGCAGCACGGTCACGCCGTGGGCCCGGGCGTCGCGGACGAGTTGGGCCGGCGCGTAAAACCCCATCGGCTGGCTGCCGAGCAGCGCCGCGGTAAACGCCGCCGGATGATGGCACTTCAGCCATGCGGAAACGTACACGAGCAGTGCGAAGCTCGCGGCGTGCGACTCGGGAAAGCCGTATTCGCCGAACCCGCGGATCTGGTTGAACACCTGCTCGGCGAACGGCTTCGACAAGCCGCGGGCGAGCATGCCGTCGACGAGGCGGCGATGGAACTCGTCGATCACGCCCGGCCGCCGCCAGGCGCCCATCGCCCGTCGCAGCTGGTCGGCCTCGCCCGGCGTGAACCCCGCCGCCACCACCGCCAGCCGCATCGCCTGCTCCTGGAAGAGCGGCACGCCGAGCGTCTTTTCCAGCACCTCGCGGATGGCGTCGTTGGGGTAGGTGATCGGCTCCTCGCCCGCCCGCCGCCTGAGATAGGGATGCACCATGTCGCCCTGGATCGGCCCCGGCCGCACGATCGCCACCTCGATCACGAGGTCGTAGAAGCAGGCCGGCCTGAGCCTGGGCAGCATGCTCATCTGGGCCCGGCTCTCGATCTGGAACACGCCCACCGTGTCGGCCCGCGAGATCATCTCGTAGACGGCCGGATCCTCGGCCGGCACCGTGGCGAGCGTGAGGTCGGGCCCCCCCGCCTCCTTCACGAGGTCGAACGCCCGGTGGATCGCCGTGAGCATGCCGAGGGCGAGGCAATCGACCTTCAGGATGCCGAGCTCGTCGAGGTCGTCCTTGTTCCACTGCACGATCGAGCGGCCCTCCATCGTGGCCGGCTGGATCGGCACGAGTTCACAGAGCTGGCCGCGGGTCATCACCATGCCCCCCACGTGCTGGCCGAGGTGGCGGGGAAAGCCGACGAGGCCACCGACGAGCGTGGCGAGCCTCGTGCACGCGTCGCTCGCAGGGTCGAGCCCCGCCTCGGCGCGCCTCGTCGGCAGATCCTCCACGTGGTCTCCCACGTCGATCACCCCGGCGATCGCCTCCACGCGGTCGAGCGAGAAGCCGAGCGCCTTGGCGAGATCGCGGACGGCCGACCGCAGGCGATACGAGATCACCTCGGCCGTCATCGCCGCCCGCGAGCGGCCGTAGGTGTCGTAGATGTATTGCAGCACCTCCTCGCGGCGGTGGTGCTCGAAGTCGACGTCGATGTCGGGCGCCTCCTTCCGCTCGCGGCTCACGAACCGCTCGAAGAGCACGTTCATCCGCGCCGGATCGACCGACGTGATCCCGAGGCAGTAGCAGACGCACGAGTTGGCCGCCGAACCGCGGCCCTGACAGAGGATGCCGCGGCGGCGGGCGAACCGCACGACGTCGAACACGGTGAGAAAGTAGGCCTCGTAGCCGAGTTCGGCGATGAGTTCCAGCTCGTGCCGCAGGAGCTCCTGCACCTTCTCCGGCACGCCGTCGGGATACCGCTTGCGGGCACCCTTCCAGGCGAGGTCGGCGAGGTGTTCCTTGGCCGTGCGGCCGGCGGGCACGATGGCGTCGGGGTATTCGTATTTCAGTTCGTCGAGCGAGAACGTGCAGCGGGCGGCGATCTCGGCCGACCGCTCCACGGCGGCGGGCCAGAGGAAGCGTCGACCGGCGGCATCGACCGTGCCGCGGCCCGTGGGCAGCGCCGCAAACCGCTGGGCGATCCGCCGCCGCTCGTGGAGGTGCCGCTCGCCGTTGGACAAGAGCGACTCGCGGATCTCCTCGACCGTCTTTCCCTGTCGCACCGCGGCGAGCGCGTCGAAGAGGGGCAGCCGCGACCGCTCGTGGTAGCGGACGTCGCCCGCGGCCACGAGCGGCACCCCCGCCCGCTCCGCCACCCGCTCGAGCCACTCGACCCGGTCGTCGTCGTCGCCCTCGAGCGCCACCTCGGCCAGTGCCCAGAGCCGGTCGCCGAACACGTCCTTCCATCGGCACAGCCCGTGCACGACGACATCGGCCTCGTCGCCCGACGGTGGCACGATCGCCCCCGCCACCAGCCCGACGGAGTGCGTCGCCACGTCGTCGCGGGTCACGAGACAGCCGCCGGAGCGGGCCGCCGCCATCTCGGCCCGCGGATCCGACGGTGCGCCGGCCATCTCGGCCCGACGCTGATGGCCGCGGGTCAGTAGCCGGCACAGATTGGCGTAGCCCGTGCGATCGGCGGCCCAGAGCACGAGCGGCGACGCATCGACGGGCTCGAGCATCGCGCCCACGATCAGCTTGATGCCCACGTCCTTGGCGGCAGCGTGCGCCCGCACGATGCCGGCGAGCGTGCCTTTGTCGGTGATCGCCAGCGCCTCGTAGCCGAGGGCATGGGCCCGCCGCACGAGCTCCTCCGGGTGCGACGCCCCCTCCAAAAACGAAAAGTTACTCGTGCAGTGCAGCTCCGCATACCGCGGCCCGATGGCATTCACGTCAGTCATCGTCTCGTTCCTTCCCAAGCCCTTCACGCGAACATCCCATGGAGAAACCAGCCGCCGTCCCGCAGCCGGCGAAACAGCCAGAACCGTTCTCCCGAAGCGGTCTCCACCACGTAGTAGTCGCGGCGGACCGTCGGGCCGCGCCACCAGGCTGTTTCGATCCGCTCGGGACCGTGCGCCTGCACCACGCGATGCAGCACGTCGCCGAGTCGAAACCGCACCGGCGGCCCCTCGGGGGCGATCGCCATCACCTCGCCGTCGAGGCCGTCGAGTGGCACGGGCTTGGGCGGCATCCAGATCGGCCGCCGTCCCCAGGGCAGCGCCCGCGGTGCCGCATAGCCACGGGCACCGGAGCGGCTCACGCGATCGCG
>JBIIMU010000069.1:0-8882 GCA_044337845.1 Pirellulales bacterium
CGTCGAGCAGCGTGCGAAGCACCGCCGCCCCCCGCGACTGCCCGACCGCGGCCGGCGGCGGCGCTTCCCGCAGGGCGACGATCCGGGCCACGGCCTCCACGCCCCCGCGGGCGGCCGGTGAGAGCCGGGCCGACTCGCGGCGGGCGAGCAGTTCCCGCCACAGGCTGTGCCCGGCGGCGGTCGCGTCGGCCCGGGCATGCTGCACGGTCGAGCCCGCGAGCCCGCGCGGGGGCACGTTGGCGATCCGCGACAGCGCGAGGTCGTCGTCGGGATCGACGAGCACCCGCAGGAACGACATCACGTCCTTGACCTCGCGGCGGTCGAAGAACGACCGGCTGCCGACGAGCTCGTAGGGAATCTGCCGGCGCCGCAACTCCTGCTCGAACGTCCGCGTCTGCTCGCCCGTGCGGACGAGAATCACCGCCTCCGCCGGGACCACGAGCCGCTCGCGGAGCAGGCTCTCCAGGTCGGCCACCACCCGCCGCGACTCGTCCACCTCGTCCTGGGCCTGGATGATCGCCGGGGGCACGCCGGAGGGGGCGTGTGAGACGAGCGTCTTGCCGTGCCGCCGCGCGTTCCGCTCGATGAGCATGTTGGCCGCGCGGATGATCTCGGGCGTGGAGCGGTAGTTCTCCTCCAGCCGCACGATCCGGGCGCCCGGCCAGCGCTTCGCGAAGTCGAGGATGTGGGAGATCTCGGCCCCGCGCCAGGCGTAGATCGACTGGTCGTCGTCGCCCACCACGCAGATGCTTCTGTGGTCGCGGGCGAGGGCCGAGAGGATTCGCTCCTGGATGCCGCTCGTGTCCTGATACTCGTCGATCAGCACGTGGTCGAACCGGCCGGCCTCGGCGCGACGGACGTCTTCGTGGTGCGTGAACAGCTCGTCCACCAGCAGCAGCAGGTCGTCGAAGTCGACGGCGCCGGCGGCCTTGAGGCCGTTCTGGTAGCGGCGGTAGCCGGCGGCGGCCAGCGTCCAGCTGTCGTCGGCGTCGACGGGCACGGCGTCGAGGGCCACGTCGGCCCGCACCGCGCGGCTCTTCCAGCGGCTCACGCGGTCGAGGAGATCGGCCGGCCGCAGCACGGTGTCGGCGATCTTCAGCTCCTTGAGCACGGCCCTGGCCGCCGCCTCCTGCTCGCCCCGGTCGATGATCGCGAACCGGTCGGGATACCCGAGCCGCGCGGCGTGACGCCGCAGGATCCGCACGCAGAGCGAGTGGATCGTGGAGATCTCGGGCTTCTCCGCCGACCCCTTCTTCAGCCCCTTCTGGGCGCGGGCGAGCATCTCGCGAGCCGCCTTGTTGGTGAACGTGACGGCGAGGATCCGCGCGGGCTTCGCGCCGCGCCACACGAGATGCCCGATCCGGGCGATCACCACGCGGGTCTTCCCGGTGCCGGCCCCGGCGAGCACCAGCAGCGGCCCGGGCGGCGCGTGCACCGCCTCCTGCTGGGCGGGATTGAGGCCCGCCGGCCGCACCGCGCCGGCCGCGCGGCGGTCGCGGGCGGTGCGGTCGGCGGCCGCGGTCGTGGTGGTGGGCCCGGGCTCGGGGGTCGCGGTCGTGGCGGTCGGGTCGGTCATGGGCGGAATCTAGCACACCGCCGCGCGATGCCGAGGCGGCCCGATCGCCCGTGATCATCTTGACGGCCGGTCGCCTCGCGTCTCTATTTTTCGGGTTCCCTTCGCGGCCTCGGGCCGCCCAGCCTCCGGAGCCAGTGCCATGCAAGCCGACGACCGTGCCGAGATCGAGGACAACGACCTCGCGCAGGCGACGATGTCGATCGTCGATCGGATCCGCCCGCACCTGGCGACGATCGCGGCGGCGATCGGCGTGCTGCTGGCCGCCTCCCTGGGGTGGACGCTCTATTCGGGCCAGAAGGTCTCCGAGCAGGAGCAGGCGTGGGACGCATGCCTCGCGGCCCTGACATCCGGCGACGCCGCCCGCCTGCAGGACGTGGCCAACCGCCACGCCGGCTCGTCGGCCGGCACGTGGGCCAGGCTCCTGCTCGCCGATGGCGCCCTCGCCGATGGCTGCCGGCGTGCCTTCACCGAGAAAGAGCGCGGCCGCGAGCAGTTCCAGGTGGCGATCGACGGCTACACCGCCATCCTCGCCCAGAAGCCGGGCGGCATCGCCGCCGAGCGGGCGGCCTTCGGCCTGGCGAAGGCCCGTGAGGCGCTCGGGCAGCTCGACCTCGCGAAGAAGGGCTACGAGGCCGTCGCCGCGGAGCACGGCGGCGGGCCGCTCAAGGAACTCGCCGAGCAGCGGGCGGCCGCCATGGCCCGGCCCGCTGCGACCGCCTGGTATCAGTGGTTCGACTCGGCCGAGCTGGCGCCCGCTCCGGCGGCGGCGCCGCCCGCCGCCGGCGGCGCCGCCGACCTGCTGCTCCCGGGTTCCGGTGGCTGACCACGCGCCGCCGCCGGCCCCGGGCGACGAGGTCGGCTTCGTGATCGATGCCGCGGCCGCCGGCGAGCGGCTCGACGTGTTTCTGCACCGGGCCTTCCCCGAGCGGAGCCGCTCGTTTCTCGCCCGCGCGATCGACGCCGGCGCCGTCCGCGTGGACGGCGTGACCGCACGGGCCGGGCTCAAGCTGCGGGCGGGTGCGGTGGTGCGGTTCACCGTGCCCCCGCCTCCCCGCGAGGGGCCGGCCGCCGAGGAGATCCCGCTCGTCTTTCTGTACGTCGACGCGTGGATGGCCGCCGTCGACAAGCCGCCCGGCATGGTGGTGCACCCCGCGAAGGGCAACTGGAAGGGCACGCTCGCCGGGGCGCTGAAGTGGCACCTCGAGCGCGACGGGGCCGGCCTGTCGACGGCGGGCGGCGCGGTCCGGCCCGGCATCGTGCACCGGCTCGACCGCGACACCAGCGGCGTGATCGTGGTGGCGCGGACCGAGGAGGCGCACCACGCGCTGGCGCGGCAGTTCGAACGGCGGACGACCGCCAAGACCTACCTCGCGATCACGCAGGGCGTTCCGCGGTTCGACCGCGACGAGATCGACCTGCCGATCGGCATCCACCCCTACCAGCGGGAGAAGATGGCGGTGCGGCGCGACCACGCCACGAGCCGCGAGGCGGTGACCCGCTACGAGGTGCTGGAGCGGTTCCGGGCGGGGGCGCTCGTGCGGGTCACGCCCAAGACCGGCCGCACGCACCAGATCCGGGTGCATCTCGCGGCCCTCGGCTGCCCCGTGCTGGGCGACGCGCTCTACAGCGGCCGCGGCGTGATCGAGCCGACGTTCCTGCGGCTCCCCGCCGGGCCGCCGCTCCTCGCGCGGCAGGCGCTGCACGCCGCGACCCTCGAACTCGATCACCCCGCATCGGGGGAACGACTCACGCTCTCGGCACCGCTCCCCGCCGACCTCGAGGCGATGCTCGCGGCCCTCCGCTCGGCGACCTGACCGCCGGCGGCCGGATCCGGCAGCCGCTCCCCCTCGAGGAGCATCGCCCGCGGCAGGGTCGAGTCGATCGCGCGGGCCAGCGCGACCACGAAGCCCGCCGCCCCGTCGCGCCAGCCGCCGCGGAGGAGGTAGTTCTTCAGGAACGCCGTGCCGCCGCGAATCGGCAGCATCGCCAGCGACGCCCGCTGCCCCTTCCCGCGCATGATCGCCGCCTTCAGCGGCGCGTACCGCAGCGACCGGGCCAGCACGTCGGCGCACGACGCGTAGCTGTAGTGGAGGATCGACCCCGGCAGGAGCGTGGGCGGGCGTTCGGAGGCCACCTCCTCGTGCACGGGCAACGGCTTGAAGGCCGCCGTGCGCCGGTTGAAGAGCCGCAGCACGCGGTCGTCGCTCCAGGCACCGTGACGCACTTCGCGGCCGCCGACGAACGTCCGCCGCCGGAAGGCGTAGCAGGCCGCGGGGTCGGCGAGGTCGGCGGTCCGCACGGCCTCCCGCGCCTCCGCGTCGAACACCTCGTCGGCATCGACCGCGAGGATCCAGTCGTGCGCCGCCAGTTCCACGGCCCGCCGCTTCTGCGGGCCGTAGCCGAGGAACGGCTGCTCGGCCACGCGGGCCCCGGCCGCGCGGGCGATGGCCAGCGTGTCGTCGGTCGAGCCCGAGTCGAGCACCAGCCGCTCCGCGCAGCAGTCGACCGCGGCCAGCACCTCGGCCAGCCGGGCCGCCGCGTCCTTCGTGATGACGACGGCCGAGATCGCAACGGGCGGGTGACCGGCGCCGGCGGTCATGCGCCGAGCCCGGGGGGCGGGGTGCCGGGTCCCTCGTCGTCGGCGGCCGGATCCGGCGCGGCCGACGCCGCTCGCAGGGGAAACTCCAGCACGAACGTGCTGCCCGCGCCGACCGCGCTCGAGGCGTGGATGTCGCCGCCGTGCTCGCGGAGGATCTTGCGGCTCACCGTCAGGCCGAGCCCGGTGCCCCGCGAGCCCTTCGTCGATACGAACAGGTTGAAGATCCCGGCCAGCGTCTCGGGGTCCATGCCGGCGCCGTCGTCGGCCACCGTGACCCGCACCATCCGCTCGGTGTCGTCGATCCCGGCGCTGATCACGACGCTGCCAGCCGGCCGCCCCTCGACCGCGTCGAGGGCGTTGGTGACCACGTTGAGGATCGCCCGGGAGATGCCCGCGGCATCGAACAGGAGCGGCGGCAGCGTCGTGGGCCGCCGCCAGTCGATCGTCGCCCCGAGTTCCTCGGCCCGCTGCTGCACCGTCTCCACGATGTCGTCGATCACCGCCGCGAGGTCGGCCGGGGCGGGGTCCGGTTCCCGCTCCTTGCTGAACGAGAGCATGTCCATCACCAGCGACGAGATCTTGTCCTGGTTGCGGCGGACGATGTCCCAGCCTTTGTGGAGCACGCCGAGGTCGTCGTTTTCCAGTCCCATCTCCACGAGGTAGCTGCCGCCGCGGATGCCCTGGAGGATGTTCTTGATGTGGTGCGAGAGGGTGGCGATCGCCTGCCCGGTCGCCGCCAGCCGCTCCGCCTGCACCATCGCGGAGTAGTAGGTGGTGTCTTCGATCGCCAGGGCCGCCTGGTGCCCGATGGCGATCATCAGCTTGAGGTGGTCGTCGCTGAACCGCCGCTGGCCCTGGTCGGCCGCCTGGATCAGCGGCACCGTGGTGTCGACGTAGATCACGCCCACGGTGTCGTAGCGACCCCGCATCGGCACGCAGATCGCCTCCCGCACGCCCGTCCGCACCACGCTGTTGCCGGCGGCGAAGCGGTCGTCGTCCTGGGCGTCGCTCGTGAGCACGCCCTCGTGACGCTCGAGCACGTAGTCGAGGATCGTGCGGCTGATCTGCATGGTGGCCGGTTCGCCGGCCCGGCGGTCGCGGCGGGCCTTGATCCGCGGCTCCCGGGTGGCAGGGTCGAGGAGCATGATGCAGCCGCGGTCGGCCTCCACCCACTCGAACACCAGCTGGAGCACGCGGTCGAGCAGCTCGTCGATGTCGAGCGTGTGGCTCACCGCGAGCGCCGTGCGGTACATCACCTGGAGGTTGCTGCGGGCCTTGGCGAGCCAGCGGTTCTGCGACTCCTCCGGCGCGGCGAGCACGATCGAATCATCCTCCCGCATGGTGCGGACGATGCGGGAGCCGTCACCGGCGCTGGTGGTGGGCAGGATGTCGACCGCGGCGAAGGCGGCCGGGTCGTCGCCGTCGCGGGCGAACACGAGCAGCGTGCGGCCGACCCGGATCCGGTCGCCGCTGTCGAGCTCCGACCGCTCCACCCGCACGTCGTTGACGAAGGTGCCGTTGGAGCTCTTGAGGTCGCCCACCACCAGGGCCTCGCCGACGCGGCGGATCTCGGCATGCCGCCGGGAAATCTCGTGGTCGTCGAGCTGGATCATGTTGCCCGCCTCGCGGCCGATGCTCACGGCGGCGGCGGTGGGGGGCAGCTCGAACCGGGCGCCGCGGTTGCGGCCCTGGATGACGAAGAGCGACGGCACGGTGGCTGGTCCGAAGAACCGAGGGAATCCCGGAAGGATTGTCGCACGACGCGCCCGCGTCGGGAAGCGACGTCGGCGGGAAGGCGGCAGGGCCTACAATGAGGATGCCGTTCGCAGGTCGCGGCGGCGTCGGGACGGGAGCGGCGGGAGTCGTCGAGCATGAAGGCCGTGGTGATGCGACGGGCGGTGGCGGGTGTGGCGGCGGGCCTGATGCTCGCCGCCGCGGCGACGGGGGCGGAGCCCGCCGGTGACCGGCCGCCGCCCGACGCCGCAGGCGAGCGGCTCGCCGCGGCGGTCCGCTGGCTCGCCGCCCCCGACCGCGAGGGCCGCGGCCCGGGCACCGCCGGCATCGAGCAGGCCGCCGACTGGATCGCGGGCGAGCTGGCCGCGGTGTCGGGGCTCCAGACGCGGGTCGTCGGCGAGGGGCCGTTTCAGCCGTTCGAGATGACGCTCGAGGCCACGCTCGGCGCCCCGGCGGACAACACGGCCGAGCTCGTCGGCCCGCCCGCCGCGGATGGCAGCCGGACGACGGTGCCCCTCGAACTGGGCCGCGACTTCACGCCGCTGGCCGCCGGCGGCAGCGGCTCCTTCGACCTGCCGCTCGTGTTCGCGGGATACGGCATCACCGCCCCGCGCGAGAACTACGACGACTACGCCCCGCTCGGCGACGCGGCGCAGGGGGCGGCCGTGGTGGTGCTGCGGCAGGAACCGCAGAAGGACGATCCGCACAGCGTGTTCGACGGCAACCAGGCCTCGCAGCACGCCGCCCTCGCCCGCAAGGTGGCCAACGCCTCGGAGCACGAGGCCGGAGCGGTGGTGTTCTGCAACGACGCCGACGCCGAGGGCGACGCCCTGATGGCCTTCACGCGGGCGGGTGAAGGCTCGACCGCCCGCACCATGCCCGTGCTGCACCTGCGGCGGTCGGCCGTCGATGACGTGGTCCGGGCCGCGGCAGAAGCGCCGCTCGCCGACATCCAGCGGGGCATCGACGATCGGCTGATCCCCGCCAGCCGGCCGCTGGACGGCTGGCGGATCCGCGGCCGGGTGGCGATCGACCGCCGCGAGACCAAGACCCGCAACGTGCTCGCCCTCCTGCCGGGGGCGGGGAAGCCGGCCGAACCGGCCGCGGGCGTGGCGGCGATCGACCCGCGCGAGGTGGTGATCCTCGGCGCCCACTACGACCACCTGGGCTACGGCGGGGAGAACTCGACCGCCCCCGGCGAGAAGGCGATCCACCACGGGGCCGACGACAACGCCAGCGGCACCGCGATGCTCCTCGAGGTGGCGCGGCGACTCGCGGCCGCGGGGCCGCTGCCGCGGGCCGTGCTGTTCATCGCGTTTTCCGGCGAGGAACGCGGCCTCCTCGGCAGCGGCCACTACGCCGCCAACGCGGTGCTGCCGCTGTCCGACACGGTGGCCATGGTCAATCTGGACATGGTGGGCCGGCTCGTGGACGACAAGGTGATCGTGCACGGCACCGGCACCGGCACCGGGCTGGAGGCGCTCGTGGACCGCCTCGTCGCCGAGCACGGCCTGACCGCCGCCAAGGAGCCCGGCGGCTTCGGGCCGAGCGATCACGCGAGCTTCTACGCCAAGAAGGTTCCCGTGCTCCACGTGTTCACCGGGTCGCACGGCGACTACCACCGTCCGAGCGACACGGCCGACAAGATCAACGTGGCGGGCATGGAGAAGCTCACCGCGCTGGTCACCGCCATCGTCCGCGACCTGGCCACCAGGCCCGACCGTCCCGCCTACGTGGAGGTCGCGGCCCCGGCGTTCGCCCGCGGCGGCGACCGGCCCTACTTCGGGAGCATTCCCGACTTCGGCAATCCCGGAAACGGCTACTCGATCTCCGGCGTGGCCAAGGACTCGCCCGCCGCGAAGGGCGGCCTGCGGGGAGGCGACCGCATCGTCCGCGTGGGCTCGAGCGCGATCGCGAACCTCGAAGACTTCGACAGCGCCCTCCGCAAGCACAAGGAGGGCGACACGGTGCCCGTGGTGGTGGTCCGCGACGGTGCCGAGGTCACGCTCGACGTCACGCTCGGGCCGCCGAAGTGATGCTCGCGGCTCCACCTGGCTGAGCCGCCCGTCGGGGAACATGCTCATCGCCGGGGGGATTTGTGAGTTTGAATCCCCAACGGCACAGAGCGGGCCCGGCGTTGCACAAATCTCCCCGGCTCTTGCGCGTGCTCCCCGACGGGCTGCTCGTCCGGCCGGGTAAGAACGGCGCAGGCGGCCGTCGCAGGAAAAGCGGAGGTTTTTCGCGGCGAAGTTGCCCTTGAGTTGGCGGGGGGCTGTCGCCATCATCCCGCCCGCGTCGGCACCCCGGCGGCCATGGACGGCCGTTGGAGTCGGGCCGGCCGCCACAGGTCCGGCCCACGTTCCGCAAGCAAGGAGAGCATTCGTGAACAGGCATCTGGCAATCTTCGCACTCGCGGTGGCCGCGGCATTCGGGCAGATCGCCCACGCTCAGGCGCCGGGGCAGCCCGCCCCGGCGGCTTCCCCGAGCCGTGCCGCCGCTCCGGCCGCGCACGTCGCCGTGATCGACGTCGGCTACATCTTCAAGAACCACACCCGCTTCAAGCAGGCGATGGACAAGATGAAGGACGAGGTCATGCAGGCCGAGAACGCGCTCAAGGCGGAGCGGGATCGGATCAACGGCCAGATGGAGACGCTCAAGAGCTTCAACGTCGGCACGCCCGAGTACAAGAAGCTCGAGGCCGAGGTGGCCAAGGCGCAGGGTGACTTCAGCGTCAACGCGCAGCTCCAGAAGAAAGACTTCATGGATCGCGAGGCCAAGGTCTACCTCCAGGTCTACAACGAGATCGAGCGGGGAGTAAGCCAGTTCGCCCGCGACAACGGGATCGCCGTGGTGCATCGCTTCGACGGGGATCCGGTCGACACCGCCGACCGCAATCGCATCCTGGGGAGCATCACCAAGCCGATCGTCTACTACGATCCGCAGATCGACATTACGCCCGACGTGCTGCGGATG
>JBIIMU010000070.1:0-8823 GCA_044337845.1 Pirellulales bacterium
CGCGGCCGCCGCCGCGCGGATCGAGCGGCTCGCGCCGGGGCCCCAGGCGGTGCCGCTGCCGGCTGCGATCGCTGCGGCGCGGCGGCTGCTCGCCGAGTCGCCGCTGGCGCGGCGGGAGCTCTACGTGTTCACCGACTGCTCACACGGCGCCTGGGACAACGCCCCGCCGCAGCCCGAGTCGGGGGCCGACGGCATCACGCCGCTGTTCGTGGACGTGGCCGCCGAGGCCGTGGACGACTGCGGGATCGCGTCGCTCGGTCTGTCGGCCGACCGGGTCGTCGCCGGCGGGCCGCTCGCGGTGAGCGTGACGGCCGATCGCGTCGGCCCCGACACCACGCGGCCCGTGGCCATCGAGGTGCTCGGCCGCGACGGCACGTACGTCCGCCGGGGCGTGAAGCCGGTGACCTGGACGGCGTCGGCGCCGGCCGCGGTGGAGTTCGAACTCACCGGCCTCGAGCCGGGCACCCGCCAGGGCCGCGTGGTGGTCGACGGCGCCGACGACTTCGAGGCCGACGACGCGCGGTACTTCACGGTCGAGGTCGGGGCGGCGACGCGGGTGATCGTCGCCGCCGCTCCGCCCGCCGCGCGGACGGCCGCGCTCTTCGTCCGGGCCATCGCCCCGCAGGCGCTCGCCAAGTCGGGCAAGTCGCGGTTCGTGCCCGAGGCCATCGATGTGGGGGCGCTGGGCACCGCCTCGTGGGACGGCGCTGCCGGCATGGTCCTGCTCGATCCGCCGCCGCTCCCGGAGGCCACCTGGGAGGCGCTCGATCGCTGGGTGACGGGTGGCCGGGGGCTCGTGGTCTGGCTGGGCCCGCGGGCCGGGGCGGCGGAGGGCTTCAACTCGGCCGCCTCGCGTCGCGTGCTCGGCGGCGACCTGGTGCGGGTGTGGCGCAGCCGTGAGGGCAACAGCCTGTCGCCGGCGGCCCTCGACCATCCGGTGCTGGCGGCGTTTCGCCGCGTCGGCGACGCGGTGCCGTGGCAAGACTACCCCGTGTTTCGGCACTGGGAGGTGCGGCCCGAGGCCGCGGCCGAGGGCGCGGCCGCGGTGCCGGTCGCGGCCTATCGCGACGGGCTGCCGGCCGTGCTCGAGCACCGGCTCGGCGCGGGCACGGTCGTCGTGTTCACGACGCCCGTGGCGGAGTCGGCCTCCGATCCCGACGCCTGGAACATGCTCGCCACGGGCTTCGAGCCGTGGCCGTTCGTGATCCTCGCCAACGAGTCGCTCGCCCACGCGATCGCCACGACCGACGATCGGAACGTGACGACCGGCGCACCCGTCGTGCTGCACCTCGACCGGCGCGACCTCGCGTCGGCCTCCGTCCGCACGCCCGCCGGCGACGACTTCCCCGCCGCGGTCGATCCGGTGCGTGGCACGATCACCGTCACCGACACCCGCGTGGCCGGCAACTACCGGATCCGGGCCGGCGGCGAGGAGGGGGGCCTCTCGAAGGGATTCAGCGCGAACTTCGCTGCCGGCGAGCTCGACTTCCGGCGGCTCTCCGCCGATGCGCTCGCCGCGGTGCTCGGGCCCGGCCACCGCATCGCCCGCACGGAGGCCGAGCTCGTCCGCGACGTGAACCTCGAGCGGATCGGGGCCGAGCTGTTTCCGTGGCTGATCCTGCTGGCCGCCATCGCGATGGCGGCCGACTGGGTGATGGCCAACCGGTTCTACGGCGCGCGGGAAGGGGTCGTGCAGGAGGGCGGCGCGGCGGCCGCCTTCGCCGAGGAGTCGGCGGACGCCGCGGCGTCCGCCGCCGATGCCGCCCCCGCCACCGTCTCCGGGCCGCCTCCGCTGCCCCCGTCGTCTTCCCCGGCGGTGTCGGCATGACGGCGGCTGGAACCATCGAGGAGCTGTCGCTGCAGTGGGACCCGATCTGGTCGTGGGTGTTCGTGGCCCTCGTCGCAGCCGGCCTGCTGGCCGTGATCATCGCGGTGCCGCCCGACCGGTCGCGGCTGTCGCGAGCCGGACGGCTCGTGCTTTCGGCCCTGCGGTTTGCGGCGTTTCTGGCGGTCGTCGCCTGCATGCTTCGGCCCACGCTCGTGGCCACGAGCAGGGCCCGGCAGGAAGGCACCGTGGTCGTGCTCGCCGACGCGTCGCGGAGCATGACCGTGCCCGACGGGGCCGCGGGGCGGACGCGTTGGGATGAGATGGTGGAGGCGCTCGCCGCGGCCCGGCCGGCCGCCCGACGGCTGACCGAGGGCGGAGGCTTCGAGGTGGCGGTGTGGGAGTTCGACCGCGAGACGCGGCCGGTGGCGGCCCGCGACGGCGATCCGTTTCCGTTGGCCGCCTGGCGGCCGGCGGCCACCGCCGACGAGACCGCCATCGGCGCGGCCATCGAAGACGCCGTGCGGGCGGCGGGAGGCCGCACGCTCGCCGGCGTGCTCGTGCTCAGCGACGGCGGGCAGCACGCGCACGTGCCCCGCGACGCGGCGCCGCAGTCGGCCGCGCGGCGGGTGGCCGATGCCGGCGTGCCGGTGTGGAGCGTCACCTTCGGCCGTCAGCGGGGCGAAGGCGAAGGCCGCGACGCCGCGGTCACGAATCTCTCCGTCTCCGAGACGGGCTACCTGGGCAACCTGCTGGAGGTGGCGGGTCGCGTCCGCCTGGAGGGGCTGGCGGGCCGCGAGGTGGCGGTGATCCTCCAGGCCGAGGAGGGGCCGGGCGCGATGACGGAGGTCGCGCGGACGGTGCTGCGACCGGATGCCGAGCAGGTCGAGGAACCGGTGCGGCTCGACTGGACCCCCAAGGCCGTGGGTGAGCGGAAGCTGACGCTCCGCGTCGAGCCCCAGGACGGCGAGACGGTGATCGCCAACAACGAGTCGTCCACCTTCGTGGAGGTCATCGACGGCGGCCTCAAGGTGCTGTACCTCGAGGGGGCCTTGCGGGTCGAGCAGCGATTCCTGCGGCGCGTCCTGGCGGCGAGCCCCGACATCCAGGTCGACTTCGAGTGGATCGATGCGAACCGCCGCGACCGCTGGCCGGTCGATCTCTCGCGGCGGCTCGGCGGCAAGCACGACGTGTTCCTGATCGGCGACCTCGATTCCGCGGCGCTGCGGCGGGAGGACCTCGCCACCATGCTTCGCCGCGTCGAGGCGGGCGCGGGGCTCGGCCTGCTGGGCGGCTTCCACGCCTTCGAGGCCGGCGGCTGGGCGGGGTCGGCGCTCGGGCCCGCGATGCCCTTCGCCGAGGATCGCCTCGCCCGGCAGTCGTTCGACGAGCCGGTGCGGCCGGGCCTGCACGTCGACGGCCGCCTCCGGCTCGTGCCCGACCAGCGGTTCGGTGGGATCTCGATCCTCCGGCTCCAGGCCACCGACGCCGACAGCCGCGCGGCCTGGGAGGCGATGCCGCCCCTCGAGGGAGCGTCGCGGCTGGGCCCGCTGCGGCCGACGACGAAGACGCTCGCCGCCACCGCCGAAGGAGTGCCGCTGCTGGTGGGCAGCGAGTATGGCGAGGGCCGCGTGCTCGCCTTCGCGGCCGACTCGACGTGGCGCTGGGCGATGCAGGGCGCCGGCGACCAGCATCGCCGATTCTGGCGGCAGTTCGTGCTCTGGCTGGCGCGGCGCGACGCGCCGGAGGAGGGCAGCCTGTGGGTGCGGCTCGCGCAGCGGCGGATCGCGCCGGGCACGCCGCTGGCGTTCGATGCCGGACTGATGGCCCCGGACGGCGAGCCGGAGGCGGGCGCGGCGTTCGAGGCCACGGTGGTCGATCCGGCGGGCGGGCGGCGGGCGGTCCGCGTGGGACGGCAGGGCGACTCCTCCTCGGGCACGATCGAGTCGGCGGTGGAGCCGGGCGACTGGACGCTCGTGGTCCGGGCGACCCGGCCCGGCGAGGCTCAGCCCCGCGAGCGTTCCGCGCGGTTCACCGTGTTCCGGCAGGATCTCGAGATGGCCAACCCCCGCGCCAATCCGCTGCTGATGCGGCAGCTCGCGGAGTCGACCACCGGCGGCGTGCGGCTGCCGGAGGATCTGCCGGGGATCTTCGAGGAGATCGCCGCCCGCCCCGCCACGTTCGACTCGCAGGAACAGTGGTCGATGTCGCCGTGGGACACGTGGCCGATGCTGCTGCTGCTCGCGGCGTGCATGTCGGCGGAATGGTATCTCCGCAAGCGGTGGGGCCTGGTGTAGCCGCCCGTTTTCGCCTTTCTGCCGGTTCCGCGGCCTGCTACCCTCCCCAGCCCCCGCAGCCTTCCGGCTGATCCGCGGCGCCCGCGTGCCGCGGGATGACGACTCGGAGACATCGACGTGGCTCGACGTCGCGCCATCCGCGAGAAGCTGCTGCTCGGCGCCCTGCTCGTGGGCGTGATGGTGGTGGTGCTGTCGGCGAGCAGCTTTCTCGGCATCTATTCCTACCGCAGGCTCGTGCGGGCCCTCTCCTGCCGCGCCGCCGAGCTGCCGCGGGCGAGCGAGCTCGGCGAAAACGTGGGGCTGCTGCGGCTCACCCACGCCCGGGCCCTGGCCGCCGACGAGACGCAGGTCGACGTGTTCCTCGAGGATCTGCGGGCCACGGAGGCGGCGCTCGAGGCCTACCGCCAGGAATTGGCGGCCTTCGAACTCGACGACATCCGCCTCGCGGATCGATCCCGCGAGGCGGTCACGTCGCAGCGGATCTCCGACTGCCTGGCGACGATCGACTCGATCACGAGGTCGGCGGCCGACACCCGCGACGAGTCGCCCGCGGCACGCCGCGGGATGCTGCTCGCGGTCGGCCCGCACCTCGAGGCGCTGGCCGCGCTCTCCGCGGAGCTGCCGTCGTTTCTCCAGGAACGGCTCCACGATCTGTCGAGCGAGGTGCGGACCCGCTACCGCACGCTGATCGTGACCACCTGGACGGCGGCCGTCGCGGCCGCGGGCCTGCTCACGGCCATCGGCGTGCTCACCTACCGCTGGGTGTTTCGTCCCCTGCGGCTGCTCGGGCACGGCTCGCGGCGGGTCGCGGCCGGCGACTTCGCCTACCGCATCCGGCTCGACACCGCTGACGAGATGGCGGAGCTGGCCGAGGCGCTCAACGACATGACCGAGCGGTTCCAGGAGATTCGGGACGACCTCGACCGGCAGGTCCAGGAGCGGACCCGCGAAGTGATCCGGGGCGAGCAGCTCGCCAGCGTCGGATTCCTCGCGGCCGGCGTGGCCCACGAGATCAACAACCCGCTGGCCTCGATCGCGATGTGCGCCGAGTCGCTCGAGGGGCGGATCGACACCGCCACGGCCGATCCCGCCGATGCCGAGGTGGTCCGCCGCTACCTCGCGCTGATCCAGAGCGAGGCCTTCCGCTGCAAGGGCATCACCGAGAAGCTGCTCGACTTCTCCCGCCTCGGGGAGGTGCGTCGGCAGCCGACCGCGCTGGTGGGGCTGGTCACCGACGTGGCGGAGATGCTGCGGCACGTCGGCCGGTTCGCGAGCCGCACGATCGAGATCGAGGAGGGGCCCGACGTGCTGGTGATGGCGAATCCGCAGGAGATCAAGCAGGTTGTGCTCAACCTGCTGGTCAACGCGCTCGACTCGATCGAGGAGTCCGGCACCGTCCGCGTGTCGGCCCGGCGGACCGGCGGCGAGGCCGTGCTGACCCTCGCCGACGACGGCTGCGGGATGTCGGACGAGGTGCTCGAGCACCTCTTCGAGCCGTTCTTCACGCGGCGGAAGTCGGGCCACGGCACCGGCCTGGGCCTCTCGATCGCGCACCGGATCGTCACCGACCACGGCGGCCGCATCCAGGCGGCGAGCGAGGGCCCGGGCAAGGGAGCGACGTTCCGCGTCACGCTCCCGCTCGCCCAGGTCGGTGCGACCGACCCGGTGGGCCGAGCCGCCTGATCCCCGTCAGCCCACGACCCTGTTCCCCGAGGAAGCACCCAGCGTGAAGAGCCCCGCCCGCCCGATGCGGATCCTGTTCGCCGACGACGAGCCCGCCCTCCAGGAGCTGATGCGGATCGAGCTGCCGCGGCTCGGCCACGAGGCGACCGTCTGCCCCGACGGCCGCACGGCCCTCGCCGCCCTCGATCGCACCGCCTACGACTGCGTGATCGTCGATCTCGACATGCCCGGCGTCGGGGGCCTGGAGGTGATCGCCCGGGTTCGGGAAACGTCGCCCGACACCGAGACGGTGATCATCACCGGAAAGTCGTCGGTGGAGAGCGCGGTCACGGCCGTGCGGCAGGGGGTGTTCGACTATCTCACGAAGCCCTGCAAGCTCGTCGACATCCAGGCGGTGCTCGAGCGGGTGCGGAAGAAGCGGGAGCTGACGACCCGGCTGCGGGCCCTGGAGCGGCGGGTGCGGCGGGCCGAGGGGGCGACGCAGCTGGTGGGCGGCTCCGTCGGCCTCGAGCGGGTCCGCCGGCTGATCGCGCGGGTGGCCGCCAGCGAGGCCACCGTGCTGGTCCGCGGCGAGACGGGCACCGGGAAGGAGCTCGTGGCCCGCGCGATCCACGAGGGGAGTCCGCGGGCCGACGGGCCGCTGGTGGCCGTCAACTGCGGCGCCCTGCCCGAGCACCTCGTGGAGAGCGAGCTCTTCGGCCATCGTCGCGGAGCCTTCACCGGTGCCGACGAGCATCGTGCGGGGCTCTTCGAGGTGGCCGACGGCGGCACGCTGTTTCTCGACGAGGTGGGGGAGCTGCCGAAGGCGCTGCAGTCGCGCCTCCTGCGGGCGCTCGAGAGCGGCGAGATTCGCCGGGTGGGCGACAACCAGCCGATCACGGTCGATGTCCGCGTGGTCTGCGCCACCCATCGCTCCCTGGAGGAGATGGTCAGGGCGGGAGACTTCCGGGAGGACCTCCTGTTCCGAATCAACACCTTCGAGATCGCGATCCCGCCCCTGCGGGAGCGGCGCGACGACATCCCGGTGCTCGTCGATCACTTCGTGCGTCGGGCCCGGCCCCACGCGGCCACCGAGGGCCCCGTCGCCGACGCCGACACCCTCGCCGCCCTGGCCGCCCACGCCTGGCCCGGCAACATCCGCGAGCTGGCCAACGCGGTCGAGCACGCGCTCGTGCTGTGCGACGAACTGCCCCTGGCGCTCGATCACCTGCCCGCCCGGTTCGGCGGCCTGCGGCCCGGGCCCGCGGCGGTGGACCTCCAGCCGGCCCCCTCCGCCGCCGTCCGGCCGGAGAGCCTGCGCGAGCTGGAAATGCGGGCGATCCTCGCGGGCCTCGAACGCAACAAGGGCAACAAGGTCCGCACGGCCGAGGAACTCGGCATCAGCCTGAAGACGCTCTACAACAAGCTGCACCAGCTCAACGACGGCACGCTGGACCGCACCGGCTGAGCCGTCAGGTGCGGCGGACGACGCCCACGAGCACGCCGAGCACGCGGGCATTCCGCACGTAGATCGGCTTCATCGACGCGTTGGCGGGCTGCAGGCGGATGCGATCCCGCTCCGGGAACCACTGCTTGAGCGTGGCCTCGCCGTCCTCGGTCTGGGCCACGACGATATCGCCCGAGTGGGCCGTGTGCTTCTTCTGGATGATCACCCAGTCGCCGTCGGCGATCTGGGCGTCGATCATCGACTCCCCCATCACCTTGAGCACGAAGTGGTTGTCGCGGTTGAACAGCGCCTCGAAGTCGATCCGCTCGCTCTGTTCTTCCGCGGGCCGCAGCGATCCCGCCGCCACCCAGCCGGCCATCGGCAGCCCGCGGAGGTGGGCCGGCTCGTTGACCAGTTCGATCGCGCGGGACATGTTCTTGCCCCGCGTGATCAGGCCCTTCCGCTCGAGCGCCTTGAGGTGGCAGACGACGCCGTTGGGCGAGCGAATCTTGAACGCCAGCCCGATCTCGCGCACGGTCGGGCCGTATCCCCGCGAGTGGATCTTGTCGCGGATGAACGCGTAGATCTCCATCTGCCGCTCGGTCGGGGCCTCGCCGGCGTCTTCGTCGGACTTCTGCGGCAGGTTCAGCGGGTTGCCGCGGACGGCGGCGACGGCGGCGGCGACGCGACGCGGCTTCGGCTTCTCGTTGGTCGGGGCCCGATGAGACGGGAGCTTGCGCTTCGACATGGCGGGGTGGCGGCGGAGCCGCCGTCCTTGGAGAGTTGATCGGATGATGAACGGATATCGACCGGACGTCCGTGTGGACGCCAGTATCTTACTATACGGCCGTTCATTTTCAAGAGGGACGGCCCCGGGAGTCCCGACGGAGCCGCCGCGCCCCCGTCCGTCAGCGGCGGCGGGAGCGGGTGGCGGCGACCGCCGCGGCGAGACCGAGGGCGGCGGTCGCCAGGAGCGACGTCGGCTCGGGCACCACCGCGAGCACGAGTCCGCCCACCGTCGTGAAGTAGGCGCTCCGGCCACCGCCGAGGTCGAAGGCGTTTCCGGCCCCAAGATTGGAGAGGTTCGCCGTGTTGATCGAGGCCAGACCGTCGATCAGCGGGTAGGTGCCGTCCGTCACCAGGGACGAGAAGCCGACCAGGTTTGCGACGCCGAATCCGCCGAAGGACACCGCCGCCCCGTTGACGGAGAGGGTCTTGGTGGCGTCGAAGAGGAACCCGGCTCCACTCGCGAGCGCGAGGCTGCCGTTGATCGTGCCGTCGCCGCCGAGGGCGCTGGCGGGCCCGACCGTGATGCCGCCGCCGAGCGTGCCGCCGACGAGCAGGTCGAGCGTGTCCTGGAGCGTGATCGCATCCACGAGGGCCGAGCCGTTGCCGTTGATGGCCAGCGAGCCGGTGCCGCCGAGCGTGATGCCCGTGGCTGACCCGCCGCCGCTGGTCGGGCCGATGACGCCGTCGAGCGTCGTGGCGTTGTTCACGTCGAGGCGGAGTTCGCCGGATGTGGCCGTGCCCCGGAAGAAACTCGTCGAGCCGGTGAAGGTCATCGGATTGCTGCCGCCCAAGACGGCGACGGC
>JBIIMU010000071.1:0-8702 GCA_044337845.1 Pirellulales bacterium
GTCGCACGCCGGCATCATCCGCAAGGGGGTGCGGCGAGATCGCGACGGCACGTCGGCGTTTTTCGAGGCCGACGGCACGACGCCGGTGGGCCTCGACGAGCTGCTCCGGGCGGCCGGCGTGCGGGAACTCGTGCTGGCCGGACTCGCCACCGACGTCTGCGTGGCGGACACCGCCCTCGACGCCCGTCGCCTGGGCTACGCCGTGACGGTCGTCGAGGCGGGCTGCCGCGGGATCGACACGGCCCGCTCGCTCGCCGCCTGGGAGCGGATGACCGCCGCGGGCGTTCGCCGCGGGTGACGCGCGGAGCCGCGAGCGGGACTCACTGCCGGCACAAAAGCGACGTCGGCACGCTGTGCAGGGGCCACGATCCTCGTCGCCGTCTTGGCCGCTCGTGTCGTTCGTGAAGGTCGGAAAACGTCACCCATTTCGGGCGGTGGTCACGCCCGATCGACGAGCACGACGCACTCGGCGGCGATCGCGAGCTCCTCGCCGATCGGCCCCACGCCCTCGCCCGTCTTCGCCTTGAGCCACACGGCCGACTCCTCGATTCCGAGGATCTCGGCGATCCGCCGCCGGATGGCCGGGCGGTGCGGGAGGATCTTTGGCCGCTGGGCGAAGATCACGCAATCCAGGTTCACGATCCGCCAGCCGGCCTCGGTCACGCGGGCGGCGGCCCGCCGCAGCATGTCGGCCGAGTCGCGGCCCCGGTTGGCGGGGTCGGTGTCCGGAAACAGCTCGCCGATGTCGCCCAGGGCGGCGGCGCCGAGGATCGCGTCGGTGATCGCGTGGAGGAGCACGTCGGCGTCGCTGTGGCCGATCGCGGCGCGGTCGTGGGGGATCGTGATCCCGCCGATCACGAGCGTGTCGCCGGGACCGAGACGATGCGTGTCGTGACCGAGTCCGATGCGGACCATGCGCGATGTCTCCAGCGGGGGCCCCAGGGTTTTCCCCTATACTCCCGCGATGCACAACTCCGATCCCGGCGGCGTGGCCCGGCCCGACGAGCCGGTCATCCGCGTGGCGGGCCTCGCCAAGGACTACCGCGTCTACGACAAGCCCGAGGGGCTCGCGGCGAGCGTCCGAGCCCTGTTTCAGCGGACGAGCCGGGTCGTGGAGGCGGTCAAGGGGGTCGATCTCGAGGTGCGACAGGGCGAGTTCGTGGCCCTCCTCGGTCCCAACGGCGCCGGCAAGACCACGCTCCTGAAGCTCCTCTCGGGCATCATCACGCCCACCCGCGGCACGGCGACGGTGCTCGGCCACGTGCCCTGGGAGCGGGCCGACGACTTCCGCCGCCGGTTCGCCCTGGTGATGGGGCAGCGGAACCAGCTCTGGTGGGATCTCCCCGCGGCCGAGAGTTTTCGGCTGCACCAGGAGATCTACCGCATCGACCCGGCCCGGTTCGAGCAGACCCGCGACGAGCTCGTCGACCTGCTCGGCGTGCGGAAGCTGGTCCTCCAGCCCGTGCGGGAGCTCTCGCTCGGCGAGCGGATGAAGCTCGAGCTCGTGGCGGCGCTGCTGCACGAGCCCGAGGTGCTGTTTCTCGACGAGCCCACGATCGGCCTCGACGTGGTGGCCCAGCACACCATCCACGAGTTTCTCCGCGACGTGCAGCGGCGGCGGCGGATGACGGTGATTCTCACCACGCACTACATGAAGGACGTGGCGGCGCTCTGCGAGCGGGTCGTGGTGATCACCCGCGGCGACGTGCTCTACGACGGCTCGCTCGCCGAGATCGTCGATCGCTTCACCACCCACAAGATCGTGACCCTCGACTTCGACGAGGCGCCCGACCGCGGCCGCATCGAGCGCTTCGGATTTCCCTGCGAGTTTCGCGGGCCGCAGGTGGTGCTGCGGATCGACCGCACCAGGATCGCGGACGTGCTCCCCGAGATCCTCGGGGCGGCCGGCGTCCGCGACGTGTCGGTGGAGGACGTGCCGCTCGAGGAGATCGTGGCCGAGCTCTTCCGGGCCGACGCCCGTGACGCCGCCGCGGGAGCCGCCCGATGACCGCCACCACGCCGCGTCCCGCCGCGCCGCTGCAGGGGCTCCGCACCTGGTGGACGATGCTGAAGATCAGCCTCGAGGAGCGGCTCGTCTACCGGGGCGACTTCGCCCTCGGCACCCTGATGCGCTTCCTGCCGATCGTCACGCAGGTGTTCCTCTGGACGGCCGTCTTTTCCGCCACGAGCCGCGGCGACATCGCGGGCTATTCGCGGAACGACATCGTGGCCTACTACCTGCTCACGATGCTCACCCGGGCCTTCTCCAGCATGCCGGGGCTGGCCACCGGCATCGCCCGCAGCGTCCGCGACGGCTCGGTGAAGAAGTTCCTGATCCAGCCGGTCGACTACGTCTCCTTCCTGCTCGCCGCCCGGGTGGCCCACAAGCTCGTCTACTACGCCGTGGCCGCGCTGCCGTTCGCGCTCGTGTTCTTCCTCTGCCGCAGCTACTTCCCCCCGATCCCCGACGCCACCACGATCGCCGCGTTCCTCGTGTCGCTCGTGCTCTCGTTCCTGCTCGGCTTCTTCATGGAGGCGACACTCGGCATGCTCGGCTTCTGGTTCATGGAGGTGTCGAGCATCGTGTTCGGCTACATGCTCGTGCAGTACCTGCTCTCGGGCCACATGTTTCCGATCGACCTGCTCCGGACGGTGCCCACCGGAATCTCCGGCGTGAGCCTCGCCGACGTCGTCCACTGGCTGCCCTTCGAATACACCGCCTACTTCTCGTCGGCGATCTGGCTGGGCAAGGTCCGCGGGGCCGACCTCGTCACGTCGCTGGCGATCGAGGCGGGCTGGGTGGTGGTGATGGCGGTCGCCTGCCGGATCGCCTGGCGGCGGGGCACGCGGCGCTACAGCGCCTTCGGAGGCTGACGTGAGCCGCTACCTCGCCATCTTCCTGACCTTCGCCCGGGCCTGCCTCGTCCGCGACATGACGTTCCGGGCCAACTTCATCCTCGAGTGCCTCACGAGCCTCGGCTGGATGTCGATGAACCTCGCCTTCTACCTGCTGGTGTTCACCTACACGTCCGAGATCGGCCAGGGGAGCGGCTGGTCGAAGGCACCGTTCTTCGCCTTCGTGGCCACCGGGCTGATCATCAACTCGGTCGTGCAGGCCTTCTTCATGCCGAGCGCCGAAGAACTCACCGAGCTGGTCCGCACCGGCGGCCTCGACGCCGTGCTCGTGCAGCCGCTCGACGCCCAGTTCATGCTCTCGCTGCACCGCGTCGACTTCTCGTCGCTGGCCAACGGCCTGGTGGGCGTGGGGCTGCTCGCCTGGGCCCTGGGGCGGATGGACCACGCCCCGCCGCCGGTGGCCTGGCTGCTCTACCCGCTCCTGCTCGCCTGCGGTGTGGCGATCCTCTACGGCCTGGTGATCATGCTCGCCGCCGCCACGATCCTCATGGGCCGCAACCAGAGCCTCTACGACTTCTGGTTCTATCTCACCAACTTCTCCCGCTACCCCGCCGAGATCTACTCGGGGCCGTGGGGCGGCCCGCTGCGGATGCTCTGCACCTTCGTGATCCCGATCCTGCTGGTCGTGAACGTGCCGGCCCGCGTGATCGCCCAGCCGTTCACGGGCGAGGCCTGGGGACCCGTCGCCGCGACGGTGATTGCCGCGATCGGATCGCTCGTGGTGTCCCGGATCGTGTTCCAGCGGGCCCTGGCGCGGTATCGTTCCGCCTCGAGTTGAACGACCGCCCGGAGGCAGGGATGACGACGACGGGAGCTCCCCCGCGGCGCGCGGGCCTGCACGAAGACGTGGTGGCGACGCTCGTGGGCCTTGGGATCGTGGCCCTGGCCCTGGCCGTGACCTGGTCGGCCCGCCCGGGCGACTCACCGGCGAGCCGCGACCGCTGGCCGAAGGGCTGGCCGACGCCGCTGGCCCGCACGATCGACAAGCCGCAGACCTGGTCCGACTCACCGCTGGCCGCGTTCCGCGACAAGCAGGGCCGATCGGTGGCGACGCCGATCGCGCTCGGGGCGGCCTGGGTGGCGGCGGTGGCCGTGGCGGGAGCCGCGCTCGCCGGCCGGCCGGTGGCCCGGATGCTGCCCGGGGCGGTCGCGGTCGCCGCCCTCGCCGGAGCGGCCTATCTCCTGGCGGCGCAGAAGGTGATCCACTTCTACAACCTCGAGTATCCCCTCTGGGCGCTCCTGATCGGGATTCTCCTCGGCAACGTCGTCGGCGTGCCGGCGTGGCTGGAGCGGGCGCTTGCCGGCGAGTTTCTCATCAAGACGGGGCTCGTGATCTTCGGCGCCGAAGTGCTCTTCAGTCGGCTCCTGGAACTCGGCCTGCCCGGCCTGCTCACGTCGTGGGTGGTGACGCCGGTCGTGCTGGTGGCGACGTATTGGTGCGGGGTGCACCTCCTGAAGATCCCGTCGAGGTCGCTCTGCATGGTGGTGTCGGCCGACATGTCGGTCTGCGGCGTGTCCGCCGCGATCGCCACCGGTGCCGCCTGCCGGGCGAAGAAGGAGGAGCTCTCCCTCGCGATCGGCCTGTCGCTGTTCTTCACGGTCATCATGATGGTGGCGATGCCTCCCGTGATCGCCTGGCTGGGGCTCGACCCGATCGTGGGCGGGGCCTGGATCGGCGGCACGATCGACGCCACGGGGGCCGTCGTGGCGGCGGGCGAGTCGCTCGGCAAGGAGGCGGGCGAGGTGGCCGCCACGGTGAAGATGATCCAGAACTCGATGATCGGGATCATCGCCTTCGCGGTCGCGGTCTACTGGGCCGGCTGGGTGGACCGCTCCGCCGGACCGCGGGAGGGATCGCTCCTGACCGAAGCCTGGCGGCGATTCCCCCGCTTCATCCTCGGCTTCCTGGCCGCGTCGCTCGCCTGCTCGTGGCTGTTCAGCGGCTCGCCCGAGGGCGCCCTCTGGGTGGACGGCACCACCACGGGCTTCACGTCGCGACTCCGCGGCTGGCTGTTCTGTGCCGGCTTCGTGTGCATGGGTCTGCAGACCAACTTCCGCGAGCTCGCCCCGGTGCTCGCCAGCGGCCGGCCGCTCGTGCTCTACGTCGGTGGCCAGCTGCTCAACCTCGTGCTCACGCTGGCGATGGCGAGCCTGACCTTCGGCTGGCTCTTCAGGAAGGCGGTCGAGCCATGAGCGTGCCGGCCCCGGTGCGGTTGCTGCTCGTGTCGGCGGCGCTCGCCGTGGTGTGGTGCGGCCTCCTGCCCGCGGTCCAGCGGCTCGGGTTCGTCGAGCGGCACGTCGCGGCCATGGAGGCGCGGGAGGTCAACCCTGCCGCGATGGTCTACACGGAACTCGACCGGCTGCCGATCAGGCCGCGATGGGTGGAGGAGCGGGTGATCCTCTGGCCGTGATGAGGCGCCGGGCTGCTTCGTCGTGTGCGTCGCAGGAGCGGTGGCTATCATTTCCGGTCTCGAGTTCCTGCCCGGACGTTTCTCATGCCGCTCCGCCTCGCCTTCAGTTCCAATGCGTATCTCGACGTTCCCGTGGAACGGGCGATCGAACGGATCGCCGGCTTCGGCTACGGCGGCATCGAGCTGCTCGCCGACGTGCCCCACGCCTGGCCGGCCGGCCTGCTCGAGGTCCAGAAGGAGTCGATCCGCCAGGCGCTGCGGCAGAGCGGCCTCGTCGTGTCGAACATCAACGCGTTCATGATGAACGCCATCGCCGACCCCCGGCAGCCCTACTGGCATCCTGGCTGGACCGACCCCGACCCGCACTACCGGGCGATCCGCCGCGAGCACACGAAGCGGGCCCTGAAGCTGGCCGCCGAACTCGGGGCGCCGCACATCTCCACCGAGCCGGGCGGCGAGATCCAGCCGGGGCAGACCCGCGAGCAGGCGACCGACATCTTCTACGACGAGATCATGCCGGCCCTCGACGTCGCGGCCGACTGCGGCGTGACGCTGCTCATCGAGCCGGAGCCGGGCCTGCTGATCGAGACGTTCGGGCAGTATCTCGAGTTCGCCGAGCGGGTGAATCACCCGGCCCTCGGCCTCAACTTCGACGTGGGGCACGCCTACTGCGTGGGCGAGGATCCGGCCGAGTGGGTGCCACGGATGAAGGCCCACACGCGGCACTACCACGTCGAGGACATCGCGGCCACGCGGGTGCATCACCACCTCGTGCCCGGCGAGGGCGCGATCGACTTCGCCGCCACGCTCCGGGCCATCGCCGTGCACACGCCCGACATCTGGGTGACGGTCGAACTCTACCCCTATCGCGACCGCCCCGACGACGCGGCCCGCGCGGCACGGGCCCACCTGCTCGCCGTCGCGGCGGCGGCGGGCGTGGAGCTCGCCTGAGATGCTCGCCTGGCTCCGGCTCGTGCGGCTGCCGAACCTTGCCACCGCGGCGGCCGACTCGCTGGCGGGCTACCTCGTGGTGTCGCGGCTCACGACGCTCGGCTGGCCGCCGGCCGCCTGCGGGCTGGCGGTGCTGGCGTCGCTCGCCTTCTACGCCGCCGGGATGGTGCTCAACGACGTCTACGATGTCGCGGTCGACCGCGACGAGCGGCCCGAGCGGCCGCTGCCCAGTGGGGCGATCCCCGTGCGACGGGCGGCGGTCGTCGGCAACCTGCTCCTGGCCGCCGGGGCCGCGGCGGCCTGCGGCGCCGCCGTGGCGGCGAACTCGCCGTGGCCGGCGTTCGTCGGGGCCGCGCTCACGCTCGCGATCTGGCTCTACGACCGGCACGCGAAGGCCACGGGCGCCGGACCGGCGGTGATGGGAGCCTGCCGCGGGCTCAACTGGCTGCTCGGGATGACGGCCGCGGGCGGGCCCGCGTTGCCGAACCAGTGGGCGATCCCGCTCGGCATGAGCCTGTACGTCGCCGGCATCACGCTCTTCGCGCGGGACGAGGCCGCGAGCAGCCGACGGGCCACGCTCGGCGTCGCGACGGTCGTGATGGCCGCCGGCCTCGCGGTGGCGGCGGGCTTCGTCTGGATGCCGCTGCTCGACGGCGTGTCGCGCACGGCCACGCTGCCGGCGCCGACGTGGCTCGCCTGCTGGGCGCTGCTCGGCGGGGCGGTGCTCGCGCGGGCGGCGCAGGCCATCGCGAATCCCGCGCCCGCGGCCGTGCGGTCGGCCGTCGGCAACGCGATCATGGCGATCATCACCCTCGACGCCGTCCTCGTGCTGGCCGCCTGCGGCGAACGGTGGGCGATCGCGGTGATCGGCCTGCTCGTCTGGTTCGTGCTCGGCCGCCGGCTCGTCCCTCCCACCTGACCCGATCATGCGGCTCGGCTTCAGCACCAACTCGATCGCCGACGTCGACCCGCTCACCGCGGTGCCGACCCTCCGCGACCTCGGCTACGAGTCGCTGGCGATCACGCTCGACCACCACACGATCGATCCCTTCGCCGCCGACGTCACCGCCCGGCTCGATCGCTGGCGAGAGGCACTCGCCGCCGCCGGCATGGCCTGCGTGGTCGAGACCGGTGCCCGGCACCTCCTCGATCCCGCGGTGAAGCACGAGCCCACGCTCGTCTCCTCCGACCCGGCGCAGCGGGCCCGACGCATCGACTTTAGCCGGCGGGCGATCGACGTCGCGGCGGAACTCGGCGCGGGCTGCGTGTCGCTCTGGTCGGGCGTCGGCCGCGACGCGGCCCCGCCGGAGACCTTCTGGAATCGCCTCGTCGATGGGATGGCCACGATCCTCGACCACGCGGACTCGAAGGGCGTCGTCGTGGCCTTCGAGCCCGAGCCGGGCATGGTGATCGACACGCTCGCGCGGGCCGCGGATCTCCGTCTCCGCCTCGGCCGCCCTCCGCACCTGCGGGTCACGGTCGACATCGGCCACATGGAGTGCATGGGCGAGTGGCCCTACGCCCTGCATCTCTCCGGCTGGCGGAACCTGATCGCCAACGTCCACGTGGACGACATGCTCGCCTGCCGCCACGAGCACCTGCCGCTCGGAAGCGGCGACGTCGATCTCGCGGCCGCCGTCGCCGCACTCGCGGCGGCCGGCTATGACGGCGGACTGCACGTGGAGCTCCCGCGGCAGGCCCACCGCTGGCTGGAAACCGCCCGCGAATCGGCCCGTGTCCTCACCTCGCTCAGCGCCTCGGAGACCTCCGCATGAAATCGTCCCGCCCCCCACACGTGCTCCTGCTCGCGATCCCGGGACTGCGGCAGGAGGACCTCGCGCGGATGCCGGTGCTGGCCTCGCTCGCCGCCGCCGGCCGCTGCGTGCCGCTCGCCCCCGGCTTTCCGGCGCTGACCTGCCCCGTGCAGGCGTCGCTGACCACGGGGGAGCCACCGGCGGCGCACGGCATCGTCGCCAACGGGCTCTTCGACCGGCACACGAGCCACCTCGAGATGTGGATCAGCCCCGACTCCGTGCACCGGGCACCGCGGCTCTGGGACCGCGTGAAGGCGGCCCGGCCCGACGTCCGCACGGCCGCCTGGTTTCTCCTCCAGTCGAAGCACGCCACCGCCGACCTCGTCTGCCTGCCCGCGCCCAGGCACAACCCCGACGGCACCGAGACGATGTGGTGCCACACGAATCCCGAGCCGCTCTACGCCGCGCTCCGCGAGACGCTCGGCGAGTTTCCGCTCCACAAGTTCTGGGGCCCGGTCGCCGGCATCGAGTCGTCGCGGTGGATCGCCCGGAGCTTCGTCGAGGCCTCGCGGCCCGCGCCGCCGCACTGTGCCGTCGTCTACCTCCCGCACCTCGACTATGCCGCCCAACGCACCGGCCCCGACAGCCCGCCGGCCCTCGCCGCCTGCGG